>CAYNWR010000672.1:0-1504 GCA_964400915.1 uncultured Burkholderiaceae bacterium | reverse complement strand
GCAAAGCCCCTGCCCTGCTCGCCCGCGCGCGCAGCCTCGACGGCCGCATTCAAAGCCAGGATGTTGGTCTGAAAGGCGATGCCATCGATCACCCCGATGATCTCGGAGATCTTGCGACTGCGCTCGCTGATGTCGTTCATGGTGGCGACCACCTCGGTCACGGCCGAGCCACCGCGTTGCGCCGCCCCCGAGGCATGGGTGGCAAGCTTGGCCGCCTCCGACGCCGCCTCGCCGGTCTCCCCCATTTGCGAGGCAAACTCCTTGGTGTTGGCGGCCGCACGGCCCAGTTCGCCCGCGGCACTGTCGGTGCGCTCGGACAGATCGCGATAACCCGCTGCGATTTCGCGGCTGGCCACGGCCATGGTCTCGGTGTTGACTCGGACACGGGCCACCACGTGTTCGAGCGAATCACACATATTGAGCAAGGCGCGCTGCAGATCGCCGATTTCGTCCTTGCGCTTGACGGCGAATCGCTGGGTGAGGTCGCCCCCCGCGATGCGCCGCGCCAGTTCGGTGGCCTGCCCCAGCGGCGCTGAAATGCTGCGGATGAGCCAGGCCGCGCCCAGCACGATGATGGCCAGCACCGCCAGGGCCCCAGCGCCGGAGATCTTGACCGTGGTCAGGCGCGCCTGGGTGTTGGCCACCTGCGCTGCCTTCAGAGCGGCCTCCTGCAGGCCAACAAACTTGCGCAGCTCCGCCAGGTAGCGCTCCACGGCACCCACATACGCCCCGCGCACGGTCTTGATGGCCTCCTCGGCCTGCCCGTCGGTGCGCTGCTTCAGCGCCAGCGCGCGGGCATCCAGCATGGCCTGGCGCGCGGCGCCCACCGCAGCCATCTGCGCCTTGTCCTCTGAACTCAAACTCCGTGATTCCAGGTCCTTTTGCAACTCGGAGATGCTGGCCGAGGTCTTCGCGATGTCCGCCTGCATGACTTCATGGACCACCCCCTCGGTGCTCAGAATGTCGGCCAGCGTGCGCGCGGCATTGGCTTCGGTCAGCGAGGTCCAGCGCGTGGCGATGTCCACGCGTTGGGCCAGTTCGCCGGCGACCGCCGCGCCCTCGGCCGTCAGGCGCGCCGTGCGCGTGGCGGTGTAGCCCAGCAGCGAAATCAGCAGCACGATGATGACGCCGACGGCCGCCCACAACTTGGTGCGGATCTTCAGGTTCGAGAAGCTCATTGAGCAGACTCCCTCGCGACGTTGGAAGCGCATGGGGTAATCGATGAGTTCACCCCATCGCATCATACGGCGACCGCTTGCAGGCCAAGCGCCGAAGCTGCACCGCCATCCGGCGGTTCTTCCCCGATTGATGCGATGGCAGGGCTGGCCAGCCTGTGCGACTGGGCCTGCTTCGACCAGCCTGGCTGGGTTGACCCGTGCCTATTCCTGAACGTTCACACCCGTCACGCGAAACCCCAGCTCTGTCGCCCGGCCCTTGCGGCCCCGCGCCGCCCGGGCGTTGTTGAGGCTGCGAATTTCCAGGATCTCCTCGCGCGGCTTGCCGG
>CAYNWR010000671.1:0-1508 GCA_964400915.1 uncultured Burkholderiaceae bacterium | reverse complement strand
CGGCTCTGCGCAAGGCCTTGGTCGAGGCGGGAACCGGCCCCATGCCCATGATGGCGGGATCCAGACCGCTGGTGGCATAGCTGCGAATCACCGCCATGGCTTTCAAGCCCAGATCGGCCGCACGCTTGGCCGACATCACCATGACCGCAGCGGCGCCGTCGTTGATGCCTGATGCGTTGCCCGCCGTGACACCACCGGCCTTGTCGAAGGCGGGCTTGAGTCCGGCCAGCGCCTCGGCGTTGGTCTTGCGGTTGATGAACTCATCGCTGTCAAAGACGAGTGGATCACCCTTGCGCTGCGGGATCGACACAGGAGTGATCTCATCCTTGAAGCGACCGGCATCTTGCGCTGCAGCTGCCTTTTGTTGGCTGGCCAATGCAAGCGCGTCCTGCATCTCACGGCTCACGCCGTACTTCTTGGCGACGTTTTCGGCGGTGATGCCCATGTGGTACTGGTTGTAGACGTCCCACAGCCCGTCGACGATCATCGAGTCGACCATCTTCCAGTCACCCATGCGCTGCCCGTCTCGCGAGCCCATGAGCACATGGGGTGATGCGCTCATGTTTTCCTGTCCACCCGCCACCACGATGTCACTGTCGCCGGTCGCCACGGCCTGCGCGGCCAGCATGACCGCCTTGAGGCCCGATCCACACACGGCGTTGATGGTGAGAGCCGGCGTCTGCTTGTCGTAGCCGGCCTTGATGAGTGCCTGCCGCGCAGGGTTCTGCCCAGACCCTGCCGCCAGAACCTGACCGAGGATGACTTCACCGATCTGCTCGGCTTCCAGGCCCGTTCGGTGCAGAAGATCCTTGAGGACGACAGCGCCCAAATCGGGGGCTGCGATTTTGGCAAGGCTGCCGCCAAAGCGGCCCACCGCAGTACGTGTCGCGGCAACAATGACGATGTCTTCCATGCTTGGCTCCAATGATTGACTGATACAGGCGATGGCCAGGTCCGACGCAACGGCAGAATTTTTCGCCGCTAGGCCTTGGCCTTCACATATCGCCCTGGCGCGGGTTCGATCGCCTGGTATTGTCCTCGACCATAGGTCTTTGGGGCAGGCATTTGTTTGCCCGCGTGCTGCGCCAACCAGGCATGCCAGTCGGACCACCAGCTTCCCGGATGTTCCGTTGCCTTGGCCACCCAGTCATCCACTTTTTCGGGGAAATACCCGTCCTTGCCAATCCAATGGCTGCGCTTGCGTGCGGCCGGCGGGTTGATCACACCCGCAATGTGGCCCGACGCGCCCATCACGAAGCGCTTGGGCCCAGGCAGCACCTGCGTGGACGCGTAAGAGCCACCGATCGGCACGATGTGATCCTCACGCGATCCATAGATATAGACCGGCAGGTCCGCCAGCGATCGCAAATCGATTTTCTCGCCGCAGACCGTTGCCGCACCTGGCTTCACAAAGCGGTTTTCCAGGTAGGTGTTGCGCAGGTACCAGGCGTACATCGGGCCCGGCAGGTTGGTGGAATCGCTGTTCCAGTACACCAGATCGAAGGGAG
>CAYNWR010000670.1:0-1519 GCA_964400915.1 uncultured Burkholderiaceae bacterium | reverse complement strand
GCCGGGCAACTGGCCTGGGTGGCCAACGTCGGCGCGCTGATCGCGCCCACCACCAAGGCGCAATGGCAGGCCCGTTCGGTGCCCCTGCCCGACAACCTGTTCTCGCACTCCGACCAGCAGAACCAATGGCAGGCCGCCCTGTACGACGCGCCGCGCACGGGCTGGGGCGGGCGTGTGGTCGAACGCATCGTGCCCGAGGGCCAGACCAACCGCGGCTACAGCCTGATCTCGCTGGCCGGCGGCAACATGTGGGAAAACGGTGACCACGGCATGACGGCCTACAAGATTTCGTCATCGGGCCAGTTTGGTTTCAACTTCTACACGGCCGGTGCCAGCGACCCCTTGTCCATGGCATTGGCGCAGACCTTGACGGAGAACCGTTCGCACGTCCTCGAACAGGGCTGGCTCGACGTGGTCGAACGCTCGGTCGATGCCCAGCGCACCCTGGCTGCGGCCTTGTCGGCGTCGACACTGACCACCGCATTTCCCAACACGGGTCTGGGCAATCAGTTGCGCACCGCAGCGCGTCTGATCGCAGCACGTGGCACGCTGGGTGTATCGCGCCAGTGCTTCTTCTGCAGCATCGGCGGCTTCGACACCCACGGTGAAGACCAGTTGCAGCGCCAGACGGAACTGCTGGGCGAGATCAACAACGCGGTGGTGGCCTTCAACGCCGCGATGGTGGAGCTGGACACCTGGCACAAGGTCACGCTTTTCAGCGCCTCGGATTTCGGACGCACCTTCACCAGCAACGGCAAGGGCTCGGACCACGGTTGGGGGGCACATCAGTTCGTGATGGGCGGGGCCGTCAAGGGCGGGCAATTGCACGGCAGCTTTCCCCAATTGATCGTGGGTGGCCCCGACGATTCGGGCAACCAGGGCAACTGGATTCCCACGACCTCGATCGATTCGTATGCGGCCACCCTGGCGCGCTGGTTCGGCGCCAGCCCCACGGTGCTTGCGGACGCGTTTCCCAACCTGGGCAATTTCAATCCAGACGCCGGCTTCGTCGCGGCCGCCTGACCTGGCTCGGCACTGCCAACCAGGTGCACGGGGTGCCGCTACACTCGGCACCAATGTCGAACGCGCGCCCGGAAAGCAAAGCAGCACCGCAAGCGCTCGGGGGCCTGTTGCCCTTCATGCGTCCGTATCGCGCGCAGATGGCGCTGGCGGGTTTGTTCCTGCTGCTGGCTGCTGGCGCTACCCTGCTGTTTCCGATCGCGCTGCGCGAACTCATCGATCAGGGCCTCGTTCAGGTCAACACCCAGGATGCAGCGTCGCGGGGCCAGGCCATCGTGGCGCTGCGCGAGCACTTCCTGATGCTCTTCGGCGTCGCCGTCGCGCTGGGTGTCTTTTCTGCCGTCCGTTTCTACCTGGTGAGCTGGCTGGGCGAACGCATCACGGGGGATTTGCGCAACGCGGTGTATGGGCATGTGCTGCGCCAGAGCCCGGAATTCTTTGAATCCACGCAGACCGGCGAAGTGCTGTCGCGCCTGACCACCGACACCACGCTGGTGCA
>CAYNWR010000669.1:0-1521 GCA_964400915.1 uncultured Burkholderiaceae bacterium | reverse complement strand
CCCTTGACCTTGCCGCTCACCGTGCCGGTGACGAAGTCGCCGGACTCCAGCGCGTTCTCCAGCGACATCCAGGACGCCAGGCGCTTGGCCTTGTCGCGGCTGAGGATGGTGTCGCCGTAGCCGTTTTCGATGGCATCGATGGCCACCGAGACGAAATCGCCAACCTGGACTTCGATCTCACCCTTGTCGTTGCGGAACTCGTCCAGCGGCACGAAAGCCTCGGACTTGAGGCCCGCGTTGACGACGACGTGGTTGTGGTCCACGCGAACGACTTCCGCGGTGATGACCTCGCCAGCGCGCATTTCCGAGCGCTTGAGCGATTCTTCGAAGAGGGCGGCAAAAGATTCAGACATATGTTTTCCTGGGGTGCCCTTGCAGTCCGTTGGACGACGGTTCTGATGGGTCGTGCTTGAAAGCAGGCAGCGAAGGGCGACGGGGTTGTGCAGCGAGGGCGCTGCGTTGGGTTGCAGATCCACACGTCCGATGCGCCAGCGGCGCAGGAGGGAGACTTGTGGGCCGGGTGACCGCCTGAAGAACGCCCTAGGCGCCCAGCAAAAACGGCCTGCGCGCTTCCCACCACTTCAGCACCTGTTCGATCGATTGGTCGATCGACTGGCTGGAGTTGTCGAGCAGCAACGCGTCCTGTGCGGGCTTCAAAGGCGCAACGGCGCGTGTGGTGTCGCGCGCGTCGCGTGCTTCCAAGTCTGCACGAAGACTGTCGATATTAGCAGAAATTCCCTTGGAAATCAATTGCTTATGCCGCCGTTCGGCGCGAACGGCGGCACTGGCCGTGAGGTAAATCTTGAGCCTTGCGTCCGGGAAGATGACCGTGCCCATGTCGCGCCCATCGGCCACCAGGCCCGGCAGCCTGCGAAACGAGCGTTGCAGTTCCACCAGGGCGGAGCGAACGGCCGCAAAGGTCGAAACACAGGAGGCGTTCATGCTCATCTGTTCGCTGCGCAGTTCTTCGGTGACGTCATCCCCGTCCAGCCAGACCCGCCCTTGCACAAACCGCACCGGCATGCGGCGCGCCAGGTCGGCAATGATGGTTTCGTGCGGTGCCTGGATGGCGATGCCGGCGCGATCAGCCACCAGCGCGGTGAGCCGGTACATCGCACCGGAGTCCAGAAAGTGGTAACCCAGGCGCTGGGCAATGGCCGAGGCCAGCGTGCCCTTGCCGGATGCGCTGGGGCCGTCGATGCACAGCACGGGGATGTGGTCGGCTTCGGTCCAGCTCACGTCAAACAGGCATTCGAAGTAGTCGGGGAAGGTCTTGCCGACGCAGCGAGGATCGAGAATCCGCACGGGAAGGCGGGCCGGATTGAAGGCCGCCAGCGAAAAGCACATGGCCACGCGGTGGTCGTCGTAGGTGTGGATCGCGGCAGCCCGCCATTGATCGGCGGCCAGCGGGTACACACGAATGTGGTCAGCGCCTTCGTCGACGGTGGCCCCCAGCTTGCGCAACTCTGTTGCCATCGCGGCAATGCGGTCAGTTTCCTTCACACGCCAGCTGGCGATGTT
>CAYNWR010000668.1:0-1525 GCA_964400915.1 uncultured Burkholderiaceae bacterium | reverse complement strand
CAACCCAAACTGTCGTCATCAATGAGTACGGTCAGGGAGCGAGTCTGCGCGAAACGGTGCTGTCATTTGTCTTTCGCCGCACACAGGTGTCGCGGCCAGTCGCCCGAGAGCAGGTCGCCGGGCAACAGCTTGAACTTGCCAATCCGATGTGGAGGCGCGGCTGGGCGAAACCGGCCTCCGCGACGCTGTGTCTGGTGACAATTGCCTTGCTGACAGTGCTGTTCCGCCCCGGCTCGGCGCCGCAGGCCGCGGCCCAGCCGCCGGCCGGCGAGTTGCCGGCCGACCGGGGGCCCTTGCGGGGGTGGTCCCTGGCCATCCTGGGTGCCCTGGAGCCCAGCCTGACGCCCGAGCAGATGGCGCTGGGCAATCGGGCCGTTGTCGACTTCAAGTCCTACCTGGGCGATCTGGTGCGCGAACGCCGTGCCCGCCCGGGTGACCCCAACCACGACGTGCTCACGCGCCTCATTCAAGGCGACACGCAGGCCAATGGGCACACCGAGCATCTGAGCGAACTGGAGTTGCTGCACAACTGCATCTTTCTGCTCAATGCCGGGCACGAAACCACCACCAACCTGATCGGCAATGCCCTGGTGGCCTTGGTCGAGCATCCAGGCGCCCGCCATCAGTTGCTCTCTTTATCGAAGCAACATGGGGATGATCCGCGCTCGCTGGCAGATGTTTTTGATATGGCTGTCGATGAAATGCTGCGTTTCGAGTCGTCCAACCAGCTCGGCAACCGCCGTGCCGTCCACGACTGCGAAGTGGGCGGCGTTCGCCTGCCTGCCGGCACCCTGCTCACGCTGTGCATCGGCGCGGCCAACCGCGATCCCGAGCGATTTGAACGGCCCGATGAGCTGTGGCTGTCACGCCCGGACAACCGCCATCTGGCGTTTGGCTTCGGGCCCCACCAGTGCGCCGGCCTGAGCCTGGCGCGACTGGAAGGGCGGGTGGCGCTCAGTCGCTTTCTGGCCCGTTTTGGGGGCTACCGCCTCACCGCGCCGCCGGTGCGGGGCATGCGTGCCCGGTTCCGGGGCTTTGCACGGGCACCGTTTCAGATCGCTTGAATCGCGGTTTCCGGCCGCTCAGGGTCGACAGGTGCCGGTGTACCCCGACTACACCAGCACAACGCTGCCAACGAAGAAACCACCCAACGACTTCGAAATCATCTGTACGCCCCAATCGGATGGAAAATGCCAGTCGGCAAGCAAGAAGGAGACCCGCATGAGCACCCAGGCCACACCCACCGACGCACGCCAGTTCACCACCTTTGCCGAGTTCTACCCGTTCTACCTCAGCGAGCACAGCAACCGCACCTGCCGTCGACTGCATTTTGTGGGTTCGACGCTGGCGCTGGTGTGCCTGGCCATGCTGGTGATCACAGGCAAACCGCAGTACCTGTTGTATGGCCTTCTTTGTGGCTATGGCTTCGCATGGATCGGACACTTCGGATTCGAGAAGAACAAACCCGCAAGCTTCAAGCGGCCGCTGTTCAGCTTCATGGGCGACTGGGTGATGTACAAGGACA
>CAYNWR010000667.1:0-1525 GCA_964400915.1 uncultured Burkholderiaceae bacterium | reverse complement strand
ATGGCGGCGCTGATGAAGCGGCGCGTCGTTCACGTCTTCACGCACGACAGCATCGGACTGGGCGAGGACGGCCCCACGCACCAGGCGGTCGAGCACGCCGCCAGCCTGCGCCTGATTCCCAACCTGATGGTCTGGCGGCCGGCGGACAGCGCCGAAACGGCCGTGGCATGGGGCGCGGCCTTGGCGCGCGCCAACGGCCCCACCGCTCTTCTGCTGTCGCGCCAGAACCTGGCGTACGCGCCCAAGCGGCGCCTGCAGGACATCGCGCGTGGCGCCTATGTGTTGTCTGAGCCCGCGGACATCGGCTTGAAGCGCAAGGCCCAGGCCGTGATCATTGCCACGGGGTCGGAGGTGCAGGTGGCGCTGGCCGCGCAGTCCTTGCTTGCTTCCAAAACGATAGCTGTCCGCGTTGTATCCATGCCCGCTACGGGCCTGTTTGATGCTCAAAGTGTCGACTACAAGCAGGAGGTGTTGCCCAAGGGGCTGCCGCGCGTGGCAGTCGAAGCCGGGGTCACCGACGGCTGGTGGAAGTACGGCTGTGCGGCGGTGGTCGGGCTCGACCGCTTTGGAGAATCGGCGCCTGCGGGTGCGCTGTTCAAACATTTCGGGCTGACCGCGGAAAATGTCTCAGCCACGGTGGAAGCCGTGTTGTCCAGGCGGCACTAGAGTCGGGGTTTGGCAATTGCCTTGTCGCTTGCTTCTGTGAGGTACATCATGCGCTCGAATCGGCGAAATTCCTTTGGCTCTCTGGTCGCAGCGGGTGTCTTGGGCCTGGTCAGCTGGGGTGCCCAGGCCCAGCTTGAGTTTTCCGAACCTCCGGAGGGACACAACTTCGGCAAGATTCCACTCGGAGCCACCTACGCAGCGCAGTATTTCGGGCTCTTCAATCGCGGCTCGACGCCGGTTGCCGTTGGCCAGTTGCGCGTGGATGGGCAGATGGCCACCTGTGCGGCGCTGGGTTGTCCGGTCGTCGCGCCAGAGGATTTTGAGCTGCGTTCCGCTTCGGATGGCTGCAGCAACCGCACGCTGGCAGGGGGAGAGGCGTGCTCGAGCCTTGTCGTCTTCTCACCCAAGGCGCCGGGGGCGCGCACGGCCCGGATCGTGTTTGCGCTGCAGGGATCGGCGGTGATGGCGCGGGTCCTCAATGGCACCGGGGTGGCCGATCCCACCGACTGTGTGCTGGACTGGGCCGAGCGGCAACTGCCCACGCTGCTCACGTCGCCGACCCCCACACTGACCTCCGGCCCGTTTTATGCGCGCTGCTACGCCGGCAGCACGATCTGCATCGGCGCCGACGCGGCCGCACTGACACTCGCACCCGCGTCGGTCTACGTGCTGATGAACGGGCAGCTCACCCGCTACGCGGCGCTGGGCGCCCTGGCGGCTGTCGCCACACACGAGCCACCTTCGGCGCTGACGTGTGATCAGCCGCGCCCGCAACCCTGATTTCCTTCATCATCCTCAAAGGCTAGACATGAGCATCCAACTTGGCATCAATGGCTTCGGGCGCATCGGACGCATGGTG
>CAYNWR010000666.1:0-1526 GCA_964400915.1 uncultured Burkholderiaceae bacterium | reverse complement strand
CATTCGCCGAAGCGGGCTACCCGGCCATCAGCGGCATGGGATTCAACGCCCTGTACGCGCCTGCCAACACACCGGCAGCCGCCGTGGCCAGCTGGAACCGGGCGGTGGCCAAAGTCCTGGCTTTGCCGGATGTGAAGGACAAGCTGTTCAACATGGGCTTTTTGCCCGTGGGCAAATCGACCGAGGAACTGGTTGCACGCAACGAGGCGGCCGCCAAAAAGTGGGGCCCGGTGATCAAGGCATCCGGCTTCAAGGCCGACTGATCCGTACACCGTCCGGGGCAGCGGCCCCGGACGTGTCCAGGCACACACCCTGTGCCATACACTGCCGCGGTCAATCGCGCGGCACCCCACGTCCATGGAAATCGAAAAACTCAGCCTGCAACCGGCCTACCGGGCCGTGTCGGAAGAGTTGCGCAAGCGCATCGTCAGCGGCGAGGCGCCGGAGGCCAGCGCGCTCCCCACCGAAACCGAGCTGGCCAACAGCCTGGGCGTGCACCGGTCCACAGTGCGCGAAGGCCTGCGCCAGCTGGAGCAGGACGGGCTGGTCAAGCGCATGGGCAAAAAGCTGATCGTCACCATTCCCAGCCACCAGAATCTGGCCCAGGCCGCACAGCAGGCGCTGCGCATGCACCAGGTCACTTACCGCGACGTATGGGAGGTGGCTTCTGCACTGGAGCCCCTGTGTGCCCAGCTGGCGGCAGAACGCATCACCACCGACGAGCTGGCGGCCCTGCAGGACAACCTGGCCCAGACCGAAAAGCTGGTGCTGGATGGGCGCTCTCCGGTCCATCAGACCATCGCCTTTCAGTCCCTGATCGCGCAGGCCACACACAACCAGGCCCTGCTGCTAGCCCGCGCACCGGTGAGCATGCTGATGCTGGCCGGTTACGCATCCATCGCGCCAGCCTTGCCGCAGTCAGGCGCGCGCCTGCTGGAAGCCCACCGTCATGTGGTGCAAGCGCTTCAAAACCGCGATGCCGAGTCGGCCGTCACCTGGACGCGAAAACACCTGATGGATCATCGGCGCGGCTTTGAATTCGCAAGCTTGGACATGGATCTGCCGGTTCCCAGCCCCTTGTCAACGGCATGAATGACGGCATTGCGCGGGCTTTGTCCGGCGGGACAACCTTGAACGGGGCGGTCTGAGCGCTCGAGACTGGGCTGCAGTTCGCTCGCCACCAGTTGACGCCTCACTGACTCCTGAATGTGCCGCCTTGGTGTGTGGGCCATGACTCCACCCCAAGGAGGCCCAGCGACTGACGCTGCACGTCAGACTGGACTCGCGATTCAGATCAAGCCAAGTTTCGTCGCGCCTGCCGGCCAATCGGTACAACATCGCGCGTCCGCAGTGGCGCGGTTTGAAAAACAGCAACAAGCCCGAACCGTTGTCGGTCCGAGCTCTGCTGGAGTCATTCAGAGCGGTTCGACGGTACTACTTCTTCGCCGGCGGCACGTCGGTGCAACTGCCGTGCGCCACTTCGGCTGCCATGCCGATGCTCTCGCCCAGCGTGGGGTGCGGGTGAA
>CAYNWR010000665.1:0-1527 GCA_964400915.1 uncultured Burkholderiaceae bacterium | reverse complement strand
ACACATTCTCGGGCTGAAGGCTCGCAGGGGTTGCGGGCCTGGAACACAGCCCAAGGAGTGAATGCCATGAACGCCCTCACACAACGCACGCCGAGTTTTTTCGACGAGTTCTTCCGTGACTTTTCGCCCGCCCTGTCGCCGGGATTCCTGGTGCGCCCCTTGCATGGCGATCCGCTGCCCGCGCCCGGGCAGATCAAGGTGGACGTGAAGGAAAGCGACGCCGCCTACACCGTGGCCGCCGAGGTGCCGGGTGTGAGCCGCGACGACATCCACGTGACCGTGGACGGCAATGTGGTGACCTTGCGCGCCGAGATCAAGCAGGAAGACCAGCAAGGCGGCGACAACAAGAAGGTGCTGCGCAGCGAGCGGTACTACGGGATGGTGCAGCGCAGCTTTCAATTGCCGCTGGAGGTGGATGCCGATGGCGCCAAGGCCCGCTACGACAGCGGCGTGCTCACACTCACCCTGCCCAAGCTCAGCAGCAAGCGTTCGCAGCGATTGACGGTGGAATAGGCGGCGCAGGGGCCGGCGCCTGCGCCAGGCCCGATCAGGCAGCTGCCGGTGACGCGGAGTCCACCGGCAGCACCTTCACGTCCTTCCAGAACGCAACGCGCCCTCGCACCATCTCGGCTTCAGGTTTTGGGTCGGTGTAGGTCCAGGCGGCGTCGGGCAGCAGTTCGCCATCGATGAGCAGCGAAAAATAGCTGGCCTGGCCCTTCCAGGCGCAACTGGTCTTGTGATTGCTGAAGGTGATGAAGGAGCGGTCGAGCGAGGCTTCAGGAAAGTAGTGGTTGCCTTCGACCACGACGGTGTCGTCGCTTTGAGCGAGGACCTTGCCCTTCCAGGTGGCGCGCATCAGGCGCTTTTCGGGGGCCTGGGGCGCTGCTTTGATTACATTTGCCATATAGCGAGCGTCCGTTCTTGAGAGTTTGCTATCAAAAAAATATAACTTGCCGACCAGCCGCTGGCCGCCGGGCTTACTTGGGCTTGTTCTTTTCCTTGCCCTTGGGCAACACGGCCGTCATGGGCGGCATCGGCCGGTCGGACGCGCCTGCCTTGGGTGGCGAGGTGTCCTTCTTGGGTTTCTTGACCATCTTGTTGCTGCGCTGTTCGCCTTTTGCCATGGGGGCCTCCGGATGGAATGGGCCGCACCGTTGCGTCCCTGCCTCGCATCGTATGCGAAGCGCCGCTCAGCCGTCTCACCCTCATCACAGCGTTTGCCGGTACCGCTCCAGCATCTGCGCCTGCGTCTCGAAAACCACCTCGGGCCCCACGCGGTCGGCGATCTGATCGCGCAGCATCTCGCCCATGCTGGGCAGGCTCGAGCGCTGGACGTGCCGGCTGGCGTCCCACAAGGCCGACCGCATCAGCGCCTTGGCGCAATGCAGGTAGCTGGCCTGCACGCTCACACGGATGACCAGCTTGGGCACGCGCCGGGCGCCGGTGAGCGTGTCGGCGCAGCGTTCGCGTTCGGCTTCGTCCAGCGAGAGCACGGCCGTGCCATTGACGCGCAGGGTTTCGTCCACG
>CAYNWR010000664.1:0-1534 GCA_964400915.1 uncultured Burkholderiaceae bacterium | reverse complement strand
CATTCAACGGAGACGCCATGAACCTGCCAGACCTGCCCCAGCGGGCGGTGATTCGCGAAGTGGGCCTGCGCGACGGCCTGCAGAGCATCGTCCGCACGCTGCCCACGGCCCGCAAGATCGAATGGCTGCGCGCCGCCCACGCGGCCGGCCTGCGCGAGATCGAGGTCGGCTCCTTCGTGCCGGCGCGGCTGCTGCCGCAGCTGGCCGACACCGCCGAGCTGGTGGCCTTTGCCAAGACCCTGCCCGGTTTGCGGGCCAGTGTGCTGGTGCCCAATGTCAAGGGAGCGCAGCGCGCCATCGAGGTGGGTGCCCACGCGATGCTGGTGCCGCTCTCGGCCAGCCATGCGCACAGCCTGGCCAATCTGCGCAAGACACCCGATGCGGTGCTGGACGAGATCCGCAGCATGCGCCAGATGATCGACAGCGCGGCCCGCGCGGCGGGGCAGGCACCCATCCACCTGGAAGTGGGCCTGAGCACCGCCTTTGGCTGCACCATCCAGGGCGATGTGCCAGAAGCCGAGGTGCTGCGCCTTGTGCAGGCGCTACTGGACCTTGGCGTGGACAGCATCGGCCTGGCCGACACCGTGGGGTATGCCAACCCCGTCCAGGTGCGCCAATTGTTTGAGCGCGCCCGCGCGCTGGCGGGCGAGCGGCTGAACTGCGGGCACTTTCACGACACGCGGGGCCTGGCCCTGGCCAATGTGTTTGCGGCGTGGCAATGTGGCATCACGCGCTTTGATGCCAGCCTGGCCGGCATCGGTGGCTGCCCCCACGCCCCCGGCGCCAGCGGCAACGTGGCTACAGAGGATCTGGCCTTCATGCTGGATGCCATGGGCCTGCAAACCGGGCTGGACATCCCTGCCTTGTTGGCCCTGCGTGCCGATGTGGCGCGTTGGCTGGAGGGTGAAACCCTGCATGGCACGCTCTGGCGCGCCGGACTGCCCAAGACACATCCGCAACACGGCGAATCGCAAAGCGCCAAGACCCAGGCCGGTGTGCAGGGCACAAACGCTGTCCCGGCGGCCGCACCCATCACACCGCCCACCACAGCGCCCAGCACCGCACCTGCCACCGCCCGTGCCTTGCCCCTGGCGGGTGTGCGTGTGGTGGAGTTCACCCACATGGTGATGGGCCCCACCTGCGGCATGGTGCTGGCCGATCTGGGGGCCGAGGTCATCAAGGTGGAGCCCATCGACGGCGACCGCACCCGCCACCTGCTGGGGGCGGGCGCGGGCTTCTTTCCGATGTTCAACCGCAACAAGCAGAGCATCCTCATCGATCTGCACAAGCCGGACGGCGCTGCCACGGCGCGGCGCCTGGCCGCCAGTGCCGACGTGGTGGTGGAGAACTTCAAACCCGGAACCATGGTCAAGTACGGCTTGGACTACGCCAGCCTGTCGGCTGTCAACCCGCGCCTGATCTACGCGAGCCTGAAGGGTTTTCTGCCCGGCCCGTATGAGCACCGCACCGCGCTGGACGAGGTGGTGCAGATGATGGGTGGCCTCGCCTACATGACGGGCCGCCCTGGCGATCC
>CAYNWR010000663.1:0-1538 GCA_964400915.1 uncultured Burkholderiaceae bacterium | reverse complement strand
GTGCATTACGTGTGTGACGAGCGCAATGGCTGGATGCCCGATCTGGCCGACGTGCGCGCCAAGATCACGCCGCGCACCAAAGGCATTGTGGTCATCAACCCCAACAACCCCACGGGCGCACTGTATTCGGACGAACTGCTCAAAGGCATCGTGCAGATTGCGCGCGAGCATGGCCTGGTAATCCTGGCCGACGAGGTGTACGACAAGGTTCTGTACGACGGCGTGTCACACACGGCCATCGCCAGCTTGTCGGACGACATCCTCACGCTCACCTTCAACTCGCTGTCCAAGAGCTACCGCTCGTGTGGCTACCGCGCCGGCTGGATGGTGGTGTCGGGCGACAAGAAACACGCCAGCGACTACATCGAGGGCCTGAACATGCTCTCGAACATGAAACTGTGCTCCAACGTGCCTGGCCAGTGGGCCGTGCAGACCGCACTGGGTGGCTACCAGAGCATCAACGACCTGGTCTGCGAGGGCGGGCGCCTGCGGCGCCAGCGCGATCTGGCCTATGAACTCATCACGGCGATCCCGGGGGTGAGTTGCGTCAAGCCGTCGGCGGCGCTGTACATGTTCCCGCGCCTGGACCCCAAGGTCTATCCGATCAACGACGACCGCGAGTTCTTCCTCGAACTGCTGCAGGCAACGCGCGTGATGCTGGTGCAGGGCACGGGTTTCAACTGGCAGGCGCCCGACCACTTTCGCATCGTCTTCCTGCCCCATGAGGACGACCTGCGCGAGGCCATCGGCCGCATCGCCAAGTTCCTGGCGGGCAAGCGCAAGGAATACGGCACCGATGCGCTGGCCACACGACCGGTGGCGCCATCGGTGCGCCTGGCCACCGCGCGCGCCTGAACGCGTGCGCGCCCAGCCCCGGCACGGTCTGCGGGGTCCAGGCACCTGCGGCAGCCAGCGCTGAACAGGGCCGGTGGGCGGCTTGGGTCGGCTGGGCGCTGGTGTTCGGGATCGGTGCATCGGCAGTTTCTGAGTTTTATTTGCCCGTAGCGGGCGTCATTACTGCTTATTAAGCTATCAAAATGATAACAACCGCAGCAACAACAAGTGTTTCAGGTTTGCAGGCCCTGCGTGTGGGTTTGCTGGGCATTGGTACGGTGGGTTCCGGCGTGTTCAGCGTGCTGGCCCGCAACCAGGTCGAGATCGTGCGCCGTGCCGGGCGTGGCATCGAGATCGCCACCGTGGCCGATCTGGACACCGCGCGCGCCGAAGGCATCGTGCAGGGGCGTGCCAAGGTGGTGTCCGATGCGAGGGCCGTCATTGCCGATCCGGGCATCGACATCGTGATCGAGCTGATTGGCGGCTACGGCATCGCCAAGACGCTGGTGCTCGAAGCCATTGCCGCAGGCAAGCACGTGGTCACGGCCAACAAGGCCCTGCTGGCGGTGCATGGCAGCGAGATCTTTGCCGCCGCTTCTGCCAAGGGCGTGATGGTGGCCTTCGAGGCCGCGGTGGCCGGTGGCATTCCGATCATCAAGGCCTTGCGCGAAGGCCTGACGGCCAACCGCATCGAGTGGATCGCC
>CAYNWR010000662.1:0-1546 GCA_964400915.1 uncultured Burkholderiaceae bacterium | reverse complement strand
GGTCACGCCCATGGCGTCCACCACGGCCAGGCAGCCGGCGGGCATGGCTTCGATCGCTGCCCGGGTGGAGATCGGTGAAGCCCAGGATTCGGGGGTGGCCAGGTCCTCGCGCGCCGGCACGAAGCGCAGGGTGAACGCGCGGCCCACCAGGCGCGGCAGCCCCGGCCGCAGCGGTCGCGTGCCACGCATGTAGACATTGCGCAGGCCCTTCTTGAGCAGCACGGTGGTGAGCGTGGCGGTGGAGACACCTTCGAGCGCGCGCACCACAGCGGCGTCAAGGGGCAGGACTTCAACGGTGGGAAGGGACATGGTGGAACCGAGCGTCGGTGGATGGGACAAGCCGCTGATTCTTGCCGCTTTTGGGTGCGGGCGCATGAAGGCGCCTGGGTGATCCAGGGTTGGTGATCAATCCTTCAAAAACAATAGCAAACTGTCATTGTTTGGTGCTCGCTCATAGCCAATATCGACCCAAATCGGAGTTAGAGGGCTCACCTGAGAGTCGTGCGGCGTGTCCGGGCGGCTTTGCGGGACAATCCCCACATGGCGCACCCCAGTGACAACCCGGCGGCCCCCACCGCCCCTGTGCGGCCCCTGAAGGCCGTCCTATTCGACGCGTACGGCACCCTGTTCGATGTGCACAGCGTGGTGGCGCGTGCCGAGGCACTTTTTCCCGGCCAGGGGCAGGCGCTGTCGCAGGTGTGGCGCGACAAGCAGATCGAATACACGCGCATCGTCACCACCAGCAACCATGGGGCGCACTACCGGCCGTTCTGGGAACTGACACGAGCGGCCCTGCGCTATGCGGCGCTGCGCCTGCATCTGGATCTGTCGCCCCAGCGCGAAGAAGCGCTGATGCAGCAGTACCTTCAACTCACGGCCTTCCCCGAGAACCTGGATGTGCTTCGCGCGCTCAAGTCGGCGGGCGTGGTCACCGGCACCTTGTCCAATGGCTCGCCCGAGATGCTCCAGGCGGTGGTGCGCAGCGCGGGCATGGCGGACGTGCTCGATCACGTGATCAGCGTCGACAGCCTGCGCAAGTACAAGACCGATCCGGCCGCCTATGCGCTGGGTCCGCAGACCCTGGGCCTGCCGGTGTCCGACATCCTGTTTGTCAGCAGCAATGCATGGGATGCCCTGGCAGCCACCTGGTTCGGGTATCCCACGCTGTGGGTCAACCGAGGGGGATTGCCTTTTGAACAACTGGGCACACAGCCCACTCGCATCGGCACGAGCCTGCGCGAGGTTTTCCATTTCTTTTCCAACGCCACATCATGAGCAACTACGTTTCCATCCACGGCCTACAGGTCGCCAGCGACCTGCATTCCTTCATCAACGGCGAGGTGCTGCCCGGCACCGGCGTCGATCCCGCGGCCTTCTGGCTGGGCTTTGACGCCATCGTGCGCGACCTCGCGCCCAAGAACGCGGCCCTGCTCGCCGAGCGCGACCGCCTGCAGACCGAGCTGGACACCTGGCACAAGGCCAACCCCGGCCCGATCAAGGACATGGTGGCCTACCGCGGCTTCCTGGAGAAGATCGGCTACCTCGT
>CAYNWR010000661.1:0-1549 GCA_964400915.1 uncultured Burkholderiaceae bacterium | reverse complement strand
CTCGCCGCCACGCATCACCCGCACCATGGTGTGCAGAACATAGTCGGGATAGCCCTGGGGAATGCCAACGCCGGCCGCCTGCAAGCCGGCGCGCACCCGTGCAATCGTGCCATGGTGGTCGGTGCCCTGGATGTTCACCACGCGGCTGAAGCCGCGCTCCCATTTGGCGATGTGATAGGCCACGTCCGGCACGAAATAGGTGTAGCTGCCATCGCCCTTGCGCATGACGCGATCCTTGTCGTCGCCGTAGTCGGTCGACTTGAGCCACAACGCACCATCGTGCTCGTAGGTCTTGCCCGAGTCGCGCAAGCGTTGCACCGTGGCGTCAACCCGGCCCGAGGTGTACAGGCTCGATTCCAGGTAGTAGTGATCAAAGCGAACGGCGAACGCCCGCAGATCCAGATCCTGCTCGTGGCGAAGGTAGGCCACGGCAAATTCGCGCACGGCGTCGAGGTCGTCGACATTGCCACTGGCCGTGGTTTCCCGGTCGTCCGCGCGGACGGTCTTGCGGGCCAGAAAATCCGCAGCAATGTCGGCAATGTAGTCACCGTTGTAGGCCGCTTCCGGCCAGTCGGGATCACCCGGCTTGACACCCTTGGCACGCAACTGCGTCGAACGTGCCAGGGTGTCGATCTGCACACCCGCATCGTTGTAGTAGAACTCGCGCCAGACGGACAGACCCTGGGTCTGAAGCAGGTTGCAGATCGCGTCGCCCAGCGCCGCCTGCCGCCCGTGCCCCACGTGCAGGGGCCCGGTGGGGTTGGCCGACACAAATTCGACCAGCACGCGGCTGCCATCCGCAGCGCCCTGCGAAGCGCTGACCGCCTCGCGCGTGCCAAACGCCTCGCCCCGCGCCAACACTTCAGCGACCACGTGCTGCTTGGCCTGCGGCGACAGTCGCAGGTTCAGAAAACCGGGCCCGGCGATCTCGATGGCCTGCACCCAACGCGCCACGGCCGGTTGGGCCAGCAGGGCGTCTCGCAAGCGCTCGCTCAGTTGGCGCGGATTGGCCTTTAGGGGCTTGGCCAGTTGCATCGCCGCCGTGCAGGCGTAGTCGCCATGGGCAGCGACCTTGGGAAACTCGAATGCGGCGCGCAGACCCGATTGGGGCGCCAGTTGTTCGAGCGCGTGCGCCAGATCGCGCAGCAACTCATCTCTCACTGTCAGCATGGCGGGCGATTCTACGGGTCGGGTGCCGGTGGACCACAACGCTGGTCAACGCCCTTGTCGTGTTCAACGTTGTGTGCTGGAATGCGGCCGGGGAGTCACCCAAGGGCCCAACATTCAATTTCCACATCAGGACCATCCCAATGAAATCCACACTCGTCACCACGCTGGTTGCATCCCTCTTTGTGCTGGGCGCTGCCCAGGTTCACGCCGCGGACGAAAAGACCCCGCAACAAAACAAGATGACAACCTGTAACAAGGAAGCCGGTGACAAGAAGGGTGACGAGCGCAAGGCCTTCATGAGCGAGTGCCTGAAGAACAAACCCATGACGCAGCAGGACAAGATGAAGCACTGCAATGCAGAGGCCAAGGACAAGAAGGG
>CAYNWR010000660.1:0-1549 GCA_964400915.1 uncultured Burkholderiaceae bacterium | reverse complement strand
ATCTTCGCGCTGGCGCGCACGGTGGGCTGGATCGCGCAGCTCAACGAGATGATCGGCGACCCCGAGTACAAGATCGGCCGCCCGCGCCAGTTGTTCACGGGCAGCAACCGGCGCGATGTCTTACCGGTCAACCAGCGCTGAACGTCACACCGGGGGCCTTCCCAGCCCCTTTTCTCTTCCCATTGGCTGTCTGCGAGCGTCCTTGCTACGCAGATAGCTATTTTTTGATAGCTATCTGCTTGTTCGTCGGTGCTCATTTCAAACGCGTATCGCGCTGCCATGACTTCGCCATCTGCGAAGTCTTAGTTGATTAATAGGGATTTCCCTTCGCATCAAGTCAAGGTAAAGTGCGGTCATGCGCTTCGACCTGGTATCGCTCGATCTGGTGTTGGCGATTGCCGAGTCGCGCAGCATCACTGCGGGTGCCGAGCGCTCGCACCTGGCGCTGGCGGCAGCGAGCCGGCGCCTGACCGATCTGGAAACCCGGTTGGGCGTGCGCCTCTTCGATCGCCGGGCACGGGGCGTCCAGCCCACGGCGGCTGGTGATGTGCTGGTGCGGCACGTGCGGCAGCTGAGGGCCTCGCTCAACGCGCTGGAGCAGGAGGTTTCAGAGCTGTCACGCGGCGTGACCGGGCAGGTCCGCCTGGTGGCCAATGCGTCGGCCATCAGCGAAGCCCTGCCCATGGATCTGGCCCGTTTCCTGGGTGAGCATCCGGGGGTGCGGATCGGTCTGGAAGACCAGACGTCCAGGGCCGTGCAGCGCAGCGTGCTCGACGGCAGTGCCGACGTGGGCGTTTTCGTGGGCCCGGCCGATCCGACGATCCCCGCGGGTCGGCTGCAACAGGCCCGCTACCAGCGCGAGGCCATTGGGCCTGTGGCAGTGGCGCTGCCCGTGGAGCACCCGCTTGCCGGACGCCAGTCTCTGCGCTTTGCTGAGTTGCTGCCCTACGAGCTGGTGGGCGTGCACCCGGGTTCGTCGGTCCACGAAATGCTGCTTGTCGAAGCGCAACGCCTGGCCACTCCCCTCAAATCGCGCCTGCAGGTGCGCGGCTTCGACGCGATCGTGCAACTGGTCAGCCAGGGCCTGGGCCTGTCGGTGCTGCCCGAGCAAACGGCCCGTCGCCTGTGCGCCATCCACCCCATCGCGGTGGTGCCGCTGGACGAGCCTTGGGCACAGCGCGAGCAATGGCTGGCCATTCGCGCCGATGGCGGTGCTGCGCCGCTGGCCGCGCGCCGCCTGTTTGAATTCTTGAGTGCGCCGGTCAGCGCCGGCGCGGCCCTTTCACCTTAGCATCACGACCCCTCAGGAGAACACCCCTTGGCACGCACCTTGTACGACAAGATCTGGGACGAACACGTCGTCCACACGGAAGAGGACGGCACATCCGTGCTCTACATCGATCGGCACCTGGTCCACGAAGTGACCAGCCCGCAAGCCTACGAAGGCCTGCGCGTGGCGGGGCGCAAGGTCTGGCGGGCCAGTTCGGTCGTCGCTACCGCCGACCACAACACACCCACCACCGGTTGGGAGCGTGGCTACGACGGCATC
>CAYNWR010000659.1:0-1555 GCA_964400915.1 uncultured Burkholderiaceae bacterium | reverse complement strand
CTGGATCCACATCCCCGTCGGGTACCTCTACTGCATTGGCAACCCGCGCACCGATTGGCTCTATCAGACCGAGGCCGACGCCGGTCTCAATGGCCGTCGGCTGCGCTACCCGCGGGGCAAGGTGCTGGGGGGCTGTTCCAGCATCAACGGCATGATCTACATGCGCGGCCAGTCGCGCGACTACGAACGCTGGGCCCTGGCCACCGGTGACGACACGTGGCGCTGGGCCAACGTGCTTCCCTATTTCAAGCGCCACGAGGACCACCACCTGGGCGCAGACGAGCACCATGGCGCTGGGGGTGAGTGGCGCGTGGAACGCCAGCGCCTGCGCTGGGACATCCTGGACGCCTTTGCCCAGGCGGCCCAGCAGGCGGGTGTGCCTGCGGTGGACGACTTCAACCGAGGCGACAACGAGGGCGTGGGGTATTTCGAGGTCAACCAGCGCAGCGGGTGGCGTTGGAACACGGCGCGCGCCTTCCTGCGGCCCACCTGTTTCGGGCGTCCCAACTTTGAGCTGTGGAGTCAAGGGCAGGTCACGCGCCTGCTGATGCAGCCGGGTGACAGCTCAGGTCCCCCGCGATGCAAGGGCGTGTGCGTATGGACCGGCCAGGAATTGGCCGTGGCTGAAGCCGAGCAGGAGGTGATCCTCTGCGCGGGCAGCATCGGGACACCTCAGATCCTGCAACTGTCGGGCATCGGCAATCCTGCCTTGCTGCAAAGCCTGGGCCTGCCGGTCCTCTGCGACCTCCCCGGCGTGGGCGAGAACCTGCAGGACCACCTGCAGATCCGTGCCGTGTACAAGATCCAGGGCGCCACCACCCTCAACACGCTGGCCCATTCATGGTGGGGCAAGGCGCGCATCGGCTTGCAATACGCGCTCACGCGCAGCGGACCAATGAGCATGGCGCCCAGCCAGTTGGGGGCCTTCACGCGCAGCGATCCGTCCCAGGTGCATCCCAATATCGAATACCACGTGCAGCCCTTGTCGCTCGATGCCTTTGGCGAACCCCTGCACACGTTTCCCGCGTTCACGGCCAGCGTGTGCAACCTCAACCCCACCAGCCGCGGCCACGTGCGCATCAAATCCCCGCGTTTTGAGGACGCACCGGCCATCGCACCCAACTACCTCAGCACGGCGGAAGACCGGCGTGTCGCCGCCGACAGTCTGCGTGTGACGCGGCGCATCGCCGCTCAACCGGCGCTGGTCCCCTACGAGCCGCAGGAATGGAAGCCCGGCCCCCAGTACCAGACCGACGACGAACTGGCGCGTCTGGCCGGCGACATCGCGACAACGATTTTTCACCCGGTGGGCACCACACGCATGGGCCGCAGCGACGACCCCATGGCGGTGCTGGACTCGCACCTGCGCGTGCGCGGTGTGCAGGGCCTGCGGGTGGTGGATGCCGGGGCAATGCCCTCAATCACCAGTGGCAACACCAACAGCCCGACCTTGATGATGGCCGAAAAAGCGGCTGAGTGGATCGACAAGGGTGTCTGAACGGCCTTGTCAGTCCACCGGTGGCCAGGGCATGTCGGCGGCCAGGCGGGGTTTTCC
>CAYNWR010000658.1:0-1556 GCA_964400915.1 uncultured Burkholderiaceae bacterium | reverse complement strand
CAAGATGAGCACCGTGGTGCCGCCGGCGTTTGCATGGGGCAAGGGTGGCGAGATTTTTGGCAACCTGGTGCGCGAGCGCACCGCTGGACGCATCAACATCAAGCAGTACCCCGGATCGTCGCTGGTGCAAGGTGATCAGACACGCGAGTTCTCCGCCATGCGACAGGGTGTGATCGACGTGTTGTGCGGTGCCCCGATCAACTGGACGGGCACGGTACGCGAGCTCGGTTGCTTCACGCTCCCGTTCTTGCTGCCCGACCACAAGGCCTGGGACGCCGTGATGGGCAACAAGGCCCTGATGGATGAATACTTCGACATGGTGCGCAAGGCCGGTGCCGAGCCTTTGGCCATTGGAGAGACCGGTTATCGCCAGATCAGCAACAGCAAGCGCCCGATCATCAAGCCCGAAGACCTCAAGGGAATCAAGGTCCGGGTGGTGGGCAGCCCCATGTATGGCGAGATCATGACCAGCATGGGGGGCAATCCGACGTTCATGAGTTGGGCCGATGCCCAGCCGGCTCTGGCCTCGGGCGCGGTGGACGCCCAGGAGAACCCGCTGGAAGTGTTCCTGGCCGCCAAGATCCACACCCTGGGCCAGAAATACGTCACCAAGTGGAACTACAGCAACGACATCCTGCTGTTTGCCATTGCCGCGCCCGTGTGGAACTCCTGGACCGCCGCCGACCAGAAAATCGTGCGCGAGGCAGCACAGGATGCGGCCAAACAACAGGTCGAGATCGTGCGCAAGCTGTTTGCCGAAGACGTGTCGCGCGTTTCCGCCCTGGGCGTGCAGGTGCACACCCCAACACCCGCCGAGCTGGAGGCCTGGCAGATCGCCACACGCCGCACCTACGCGCGCTGGAAGGCCCAGATCAACCCCGGGTACATCAGCAAGGTGGAAGAAGTCGTCGCGAGGTCCCGCAAGGCTTGACCGATTGACCCTGAAAGCGACGGGGCTGCAGAGGCCCCTGCGAAAGACCGTGGCAGGCGGACGGGCGCGTCGGGCGGTCGCGTCGCGTCCGCAAGGCCAGCCCGCCTTGATTTTCAGGTTTTTGTGCCCATATTGACTCTTGGCGAGCGCCTACTGGCGTTGGATAGCTATATTTTTTATAGTGCCCGTTCTTCAACCGGGCATTTGCGAGGGCAGCATGGTTCCCCATCTCATCACCGCCCTGACCGGCCCGATCAACGAACTTGAACAACGCATCCTCGATTCGATGCCCGCCATCGAGCGCTGGTTTCGACTCGAATGGATGGAACACACACCGCCGTTCTACACCTCGGTGGACATCCGCAATGCGGGCTTCAAGCTGGCACCGGTGGACACCAACCTGTATCCCGGGGGCTGGAACAACCTGACGCCCGAGATGCTGCCCCTGGCCGTGCAAGCGGCCATGGCGGCCATCGAGAAGATCTGCCCTGAGGCGCGCAACCTGCTGGTGATCCCTGAGAACCACACGCGCAACATGTTCTACCTGAGCAACGTCGCGCAGTTGCGGCGCATCTTCAACATGGCGGGCCTGAACGTGCGGGTGGGCTCGATCAGCCCCGAGATC
>CAYNWR010000657.1:0-1557 GCA_964400915.1 uncultured Burkholderiaceae bacterium | reverse complement strand
CATGAGGCAGCGCCGACGTGACGACCGCGGTGGGGTTGTGCGCGGGCAAGGCCGGCACCGAAGCCAAGGCCGATGGCACGGCGGCTGGGGCGGCAAGCGGCGCAGCCCCTGCGGCCCCAACAGGCGCTGCAGATGCAGATGCCGCAGGTGCTGCAGCAGGGGCCGCGCCCTCGGCCTGCAGCAGCGCAATGAGATCGCCCACGTTGACCTTGTCGCCCACCTTCACCTTGAGCGCCTTCAAGGTGCCCGCGTGCGACGACGGGATCTCCATCGACGCCTTGTCGGATTCCACCGTGAACAGCGATTGCTCCAGCTTGATGGCATCGCCAGGCTTGACGAAGACTTCGATGACGGCGACGTCCTTGAAGTCGCCGATGTCCGGCAGCCGAACCTCGACCTCTTGCGCGGCCGTCCCGGCAGCGGCGGATGCGGTCGCCCCAGCGGCTGGTGCAGCGGGCGCTGAAGAAACTCCTACATTTGTAGCATTCTGCGAAGAGCTGGCGCTCGCTACAGGCTGTACTGATTCAGAAACCGCAGGAGAGGTGCCCGTTTCGGCCTCCAGCAGGGCCAGCAGTGTGCCCTCGTTGACCCTGTCGCCGATGGCGACCTTGATCTCGCGCACGATGCCGGCGGCCTGCGACGGGATTTCCATCGAGGCCTTGTCGGATTCGACGGTGATGAGGGATTGATCCAGCGCAACGCGGTCGCCCGGCTTGACCAGCAGTTCGATGACGGCGACGTCCTTGAAATCGCCGATGTCGGGTACCTTGACTTCGATGGTGCTCATGGTGTGTCGTCTCCTGATGCGCGCTCAGGCCAGCAGGGGATTGACTTTGTTCGCATCGATGCCGTAGCGCTGGATGGCTTCGGCGGCCTTGGATGTGGCCAGCTGGCCATCGTCGGCCAGCGACTTCAAGGCCGCCAGCACGATGTAGTGGCGGTTGATCTCGAAGTGTTCGCGCAGGCGGCTGCGGAAATCGCTGCGCCCAAAACCATCGGTGCCCAGCACCCGGTACACACGGCCCTTGGGCACAAAGGGACGGATCTGCTCGGCATACGACTTCATGTAGTCGGTCGACGCGATGACCGGGCCGCCATGGGCCTGCAGTTGCCGTGCAACGAAGGGCACGCGCGGTGTTTCGGTGGGGTGCAGCAGGTTCCAGCGTTCGGTGGCTTGCCCGTCGCGGGCGAGTTCGTTGAAGCTCGGGCAGCTCCAGACGTCGGCGGCAACGCCCCATTCCTTGGCCAGCAGTTCCTGCGCGGCCAGGGATTCGCGCAGGATGGTGCCACTGCCCAGCAACTGCACGCGGGGCATCGACATGCTGCTGGGCCCCGCCTTGCACTGGTACATGCCCTGGATGATCTGATCCTCGGTGCCGGGTGTGAGTCCCGGCATGGCGTAGTTCTCGTTGAGCAGCGTCAGGTAGTAGAAGACGTTGTCCTGCTTCTCGACCATGCGCTTCAAGCCATGGTGCAGGATCACGCCCACCTCGTGCGCAAAGCTCGGGTCGTAGCTGATGCAGTTGGGAATGGTGCCCGCCAGGATGTGGCTGTGGC
>CAYNWR010000656.1:0-1564 GCA_964400915.1 uncultured Burkholderiaceae bacterium | reverse complement strand
GGCCAAGACCATCGACCGGATCATCGACGTGTTCCCGGCTGAAGAAAAGGAAATGGTTCGCGCGATGCTTTCGGAATCGCTGCAGGCCGTGATCTCCCAAACCCTTTGCAAAACCAAGGACGGCTCTGGCCGTGTGGCTGCGCACGAAATCATGCTGGGCACCGCCGCCATCCGCAACCTGATCCGCGAGGCCAAGGTGGCGCAGATGTATTCGACCATCCAGACGGGCAACAGCGTCGGCATGCAGACGCTGGACCAGAACCTGACCGAGCTCGTGCGCCGAAACGTCATCTCGCCTGCAGAGGCGCGCGGCAAGGCCAAGACACCCGAGAACTTCCCGGGCTGATCGCGGCCAGCAACACCCAAGGCAGTGACCCTCCCAGCGCAATACCTACAGGCCACCAGAACATGAAAGCAATCTTCAGTGCTTCGCGCGATCCGGGCGATGACGCATCGGCCGGAGACGATTCCGGCGGCGCCGAAGGCGAATCGATGTTGTTCCAGAAGGCCTACGAAGGCCTGGGGCTCACCGCCGATGCGCCAATGACCTGGGAGGTGCGGTTTGCCGAGATCGGCGCCCGCGCCTGCGATCCCGCATCCGGCACGCAGAAGCTTCAATCCCTGTGGCTCAAGGACAGCTTCATGGCCAAGCTGGGTGCCGACGCCATCGGGCGCATGAAGCCCTTCATGGAATTTGCAACGGCGCCGGCCAACCGGGAGGTCATCCGGCAGGACGAATACGGCGACTTCATGGTGGTGCTGCTCACCGGGTCCATGGCGGTTG
Organism: uncultured Burkholderiaceae bacterium; assembly: GCA_964400915.1. GTDB lineage: Bacteria > Pseudomonadota > Gammaproteobacteria > Burkholderiales > Burkholderiaceae_C > CAYNWR01. The sequence goes on along the minus strand of CAYNWR010000656.1, from coordinate 780 downwards.
ACCGCATCCAGCCCTGGGGCGAACACCTGCGCCTGGCCGAAACCCGGCCTGGCGACATCCTGGGAGAGATGTCGCTGCTTGACAGCGGCATCCGTTTTTCGGCCTGCACACCGCTGGTGGACAGCGAAATCGGCGTCCTGACCGCCCACGCCCTGGACGACATGATGCTCAAGGAGCCGCAGTTGGCCGCGGCCTTCATCGGATTGTTGGCACGCAAACTGTCGCTTCGCCTGCGCGTTGTGAGCGCACGCCTAAGCGACGGCCAGAAGTGATCGGGGAGCGCTACCACCATGGAACGCGATCAGGCCAGTAAATTCATCAACGATCTGCTGCGGCTGATGGTCAGCCGCAACGGCAGCGACCTGTTCATCACGGCGGAGTTCCCGCCCGCCATGAAGGTTGACGGCAAAGTCACCAAGGTGTCGTCGCAGCCGCTCACCCCGGTGCACACCCTGGCTTTGGCGCGCTCGATCATGAGCGACAAGCAGGCGGCCGAGTTCGAACGCACCAAGGAATGCAACTTCGCCATCTCGCCGGCTGGCGTGGGGCGATTTCGTGTCAATGCCTTTGTGCAGCAGGGGCGCGTGGGCATGGTGTTGCGGGTGATTCCCCTGACCTTGCCCACGGTGGATGGCCTTGGCGTGCCGCAGGTGCTCAAGGAAGTGGCCATGACCAAGCGCGGCCTGTGCATCCTGGTGGGTGCGACGGGCTCGGGCAAGTCCACCACGCTGGCGGCCATGGTCGACTGGCGCAACGAGAACTCCTACGGCCACATCATCA
>CAYNWR010000655.1:0-1569 GCA_964400915.1 uncultured Burkholderiaceae bacterium | reverse complement strand
AGGCGATCGAGCGGCTGCCGCACGAGTTGTTGCCCGCCATGCCGCCCAGCGTGGCCTGTGCGCTGGTGGACACATCCACGGGATACCACAGACCCAGGGGCTTGAGCCGGGCATTGAGGTGATCCAGTACGATGCCCGGTTGTACGTCGGCTTCGAAGGTGTCGGCATCGATGTGCAGCACGTTGTTGAGGTGCTTGGACATGTCCAGCACCAGGCCCGCGCCCACCGTCTGGCCACACTGGCTCGACCCGGCGCCCCGCGGCACGATGGGCACCCGCAGGTCGCGGGCGATGTCGATGGCCATGCGCACATCGACATCGGTGCGCGGCACCAGCACCCCCACGGGCAGCACCTGATAGATCGACGCGTCCGTGGCGTAGCGCGCGCGGTCGCCCGGTGAAAACAGCACCTCGCCCTGTGTTTCGCGCGCCAGGCGGGTGGCCAGGGTGGCCGCCACCTCGTTGCTCACCCGCGCCAGGTCGTCGTAGTGCAGGGCCGGTTTCGAGGACGGTGTGGCAAGGGTGTGGCTGGGCAGGGGAGCGTTCATGGTTCGGTTCATGCCTTGCGGGCACGGGAGAGGGCACCGGCACGCGGGCGCGGCGACTGCTGTTCGTCGATTTGCGCCAGCACCACCTCGCATTTGTGCAGCAGGTGGGTTCGCAGCACGGCGGCCAGCGCAGGCCCGTCGCGTGCCTGCAGTGCCTCGATCATGGTTTCGTGTTCGCGCACGGCCCGGCGCCACTTGGCCTCGTCCTGGTTGGACCGAAAGCGCAGCGCCTGCAGCCGGGCGTTGACTTGTGCGTAGGTGGCGGCCAGCACCGGGTTGCGCGCCGCCGCGTTGATGGCGCCGTGGATGCGCGCGTTGATGGCGTAGTAGGCCGACAGATCGCGTCGTGTCCAGGCGGCCATCATCTCGAAGTGCATGGCCTGCACCTCGGCACGGGCGTCGTCGGTGATGCGCGCTGCGGCCAACTCGCCCGAGAGGGCCTCGAGTCCGGCCATCACCTCAAAAGTGTGGGCAATGGCGTCGCGGTCCAGGGCCAGCGCCACGGCGCCGCGGTGTGGCTGCAGCTCCACCAGGCCCTCGGCGGCCAGCATGCGGATCGCCTCGCGCAGCGGCGTGCGCGACACCTGCAGCACCGTGCTGAGTTCGCGCTCGTTGAGCTTGGCCCCGGGCGCGATCGCGCCCTCGACCAGCATCTGGCGCAGGCGCTGCGCCACGTGCTGATGCAGGTTGGTGCGTGGAATCTCGAAAATCTCGGCCATCCCCGATTTTGTATGCAAAATTGCGGTCAGGTCAAACCCCAATTGATGGGGATGCCGGTTGATGGTCTGCCATTTTGTATGCAAGAATAGTCAAATCCTTCAGCAAGGGCTTCATCAAGCCTGACCGCCATGCTCACGCTCGACTTTCACCCCACCGGTCGCCACTTTCTGCAGATTCCCGGCCCTTCGCCGGTGCCCGACCGCCTGTTGCGCGCGATGAGCCTGCCCACCATCGACCACCGCGGCCCCGAATTCGGCGCCTTGGGCAAGAAAGTGCTGGCCGCCGTGCAGCCCATCTTCAAC
>CAYNWR010000654.1:0-1574 GCA_964400915.1 uncultured Burkholderiaceae bacterium | reverse complement strand
CCACCCCTACAGCCACGCCGTAGATGCCCTGGCTGGTGAGGTACTGGTGGTTGATGAACTGCGACCAACTGGACCCGGCGTGCTGCAGCAAGCCCGGAAAACTCGGCCCCCAAAGGCTGTAGGCCGTAAAGATCAGGGCGATCACGGGAAGCGGCCAGCCCATGCTGCGACGCGTGGCCTCCAGCAACGCAACAAACAGGATGGTGCCCATTGCCACGTCAACCGAGCCCGGGTTGCCTACCCGCATCGCCAAGTCTTCAAAAATCCAGGGGATGTATAGCACGCTGGCTGCAACGGCGGCGGCGATCAACCAGTCGACCAGGGGGATACCGCCGGGCGCGCCCCAGGACGACTTCAGATGCCGGTTGGCCAGGCGCTTGCTGCCAGCAAACACCAGAAAGATCAGTCCCAGCACAAAGGCCAGGTGCACACCACGGTGCGTGGTCTCGCGCAGCAATCCGAAGCCCGCCGTGTAGTAGTGAAAGCACGAAAGGGCGATGAGCAGCCACTTGATGATGGTGGTGGCCGGCGGCAGCGAGGGCCGAAACCGCATTTCGGGATCGAACTTCTCTTCCAGCTCCTGGAGCTTCTTGTCGTCGGGCAATGCGGTGTGAGACGTCATGGCATGGGCGATGGGCATCGCAGGGGTGCGTTTGAGGGTGCGCGCGCTTTCAAAAGCAAACGGGCGGCCTGCGCCGCCCGTTTGGCTTGGCACGAGGCCATCCGTACCTCAGCGCAGCACACCGGCCTCTTTGTAGAAGCGCTCGGCACCGGGATGGAATGGAATGCCCACACCCTGCACAGCGTTTTGCAAGGTGATGAACTTGCCCTTGGCATGGCCCGCTTGCAGGGTCTTTTGAGTGGCCTCGCTGAACAGGGCCTTGGTGATCTCATAGACCGTGTTGGTATCGGCCTTCTCGCTGGTCACCCACTGGGCGCCCACGGCCAAGGTCTTGACCGCCGGCACCCCCCGGTAGGTGTCGGCTGCGATGGTGTCAACCGCAAAGAAGGGACTGGCCATGCGCAAGCCATCGGCCTGCGGGCCGTCGATGGGCAGCAGCTCGATGCCCGAACCCGAACTGGCCAACTCGGCGATGGCACCGGCGGGCGCGCCGCCGGTGAAGAAGAATGCATCAAGCGAGCCGTCCTTCATCTTGTCGCCGGCCTGGTTGGGCTTGATGTATTCGGGTTTGATGTCCGATTCCTTCACGCCAAAGGCGGCCAGCACCAAGCGTGCGTTGATCAGCGTGCCACTGCCCGGCTCGTCCAGCGCCACGCGTTTGCCCTTGAGGTCGGCAATCGCCTTGATGCCGGAGCCCTTGCGCACCACCACGTGCACGCTCTCGGGGTACAGGTTGGCGATCATGCGCAGGCTGGGGATGTTGGGCTTGCCTTCGAAGATGCCGGTGCCTTTCTGCGCCCAGGTGGCCACGTCGGACTGCGAAAAACCCGACTCCAGCGCACCACCGGCGATGCCATTGACATTGCCCACCGAGCCGTTGCTGGCCTGGGCCGTCACCACAATCTTGCCGGGCTGTGACACGGCGTTGGCGATCATGCCCCCCACCGGGTAG
>CAYNWR010000653.1:0-1576 GCA_964400915.1 uncultured Burkholderiaceae bacterium | reverse complement strand
CCACACCTGCGCGCCCAGCTCGTCCAGCATCGGCTTCAGGCGCCGAGGGCCCGACGAATCGTGGAACATCGCCAGATCCACCCGACAGGTCACGATCTCGCCCACATTCACGTGGGCGCGTCCTGCCGCGCGGGCGATCAGCTTCTGGGCCAACGACTGCACGGGAGCCTCCGCATTCATTCGGGTTTGGCGCCCGAGAACCTGACCACCCGGGACCAGCGGCCGATCTCGTCGTGCACAAAGGCGGCAAATTCGGCGGGGGTGTTGCCCACGGGGCTGGCGCCCTCGCCTTCAATGCGGCGGCGCACCTCGGGGGTGGCAATGGCCTGCCGGGCGGCGTCGCTGAAGCGGCGGGCCACATCGGGTGGCATGCGCCCAGGCCCGAACAGACCAAACCAGGCACTGCTCTCATAACCCGGCAGCACCTCGGCAATCGCAGGCACGTCGGGGAAGGCCGGCAGCCGTTTGGGGCTGGTGACGCCCAGCGCCTTGAGCTTGCCGGCGCGGATGTGAGCCTGCGCATTGCCCACATTGGCAAACATCATCTCGACCTGCCCGGCCAGAACGTCCTGGATGGCGGGCGCAGTGCCCCGGTAGGGAATGTTGACGATGAACACACCAGCCATCATCTTGAACGCCTCGCCCGCCAGATGCACCGACGAGCCCAGCGCACCAATCGCAAAGTTGAGTTTGCCCGGCTTGCCCTTGGCCAGCGCAATCAGCTCGCGCAGGTTGTTGGCAGGCACCAACGGGTGGGCCACCAGCATCGCGGGCGATGTGGACACCATGGTGAGTGGGGTGAAGTCACGCTCCGGATCAAACGGCAATTGCGGGTACAGCGACGCGTTGATGGCATGGCTGGTGAAGCTCATCAGCAGCGTGTTGCCGTCGGGCACTGCACGGGCAACAGCCTCGGCCGCGATGTTGCCGCCGGCGCCAGGGCGGTTTTCCACCACCACGTTGCGGCCGAGCACCTTGCCCATTTCCAGCGCCAAAGTGCGCGCCATGGTGTCGGTGGTGCCGCCTGCGGGCGCTCCAACCAAAATTCGCACCGGCGCCACGGTCTGACCCCAGCTTTGATTAGCTACTACATTGATAGCTAACAAAGCAGCATTGGCGATCGCCAGGCGGCGATTTTGAACATGAACCCGGTTTTGTGGCATCGCTCAGACCCCCAGATAGGCGCGGCGCAGCTCGTCGCTGGCCAGCAATTCGGCGCTGGGACCACTGAAGCGGATGGCCCCGTTTTCGAGCACATAGGCACGCTGGGCAATGTCCAGCGACTGACCCACGTTCTGCTCCACCAGCAGCACCGCCAATCCGTCGCGGTGCAACTGGCCGATCAAGGCAAAGAGCTCTTCGACCAACAGGGGCGAAAGGCCGAGAGACGGCTCGTCCAGGATCAACAGGCGCGGCTCGGCCATCAGGCCGCGACCGATGGCCAGCATCTGCTGTTCGCCGCCGCTCAGGGTGCCCGCCAGTTGCCCGGTGCGTTCCTTGAGGCGCGGGAAGATGCCAAACACCCGTTCCAGATTGCTGGCCCGCCGCTCCCGCGCGCGGGTGAAGGAGCCCAGCT
>CAYNWR010000652.1:0-1576 GCA_964400915.1 uncultured Burkholderiaceae bacterium | reverse complement strand
TGGGCGACCGCGTGCTGCTTTGCAAGCGCAACATCGAGCCGCGCTGGGGCAAGTGGACCTTGCCAGCGGGCTTCATGGAGCTGGGCGAAAGCACGGCGCAGGGCGCGCTGCGCGAGACCGACGAAGAGGCTGGCGCGCAAATCGAACTCGGGGCCTTGTATTCGATGCTCAACGTGATCCACGTCGGGCAGGTGCATCTGTTCTACATGGCTCGCTTGCTCAGCGATCGTTTCAATCCCGGTACGGAGACCATTGAGGCGCGATTGTTCCGCGAGGACGAAATTCCCTGGGACGAGATCGCGTTTCGCACCGTGCGGGTCACGCTGGAGCGCTACTTTGCCGACCGTCAGAACGGCAGCTTTGCCTTCCACCACATCGACATCACCTGATTTGCTATATTTAGTATAGCTATGGAAAAAGAACTGGCGCTCGCCACGAGCCGCTTTTATTGCAAATAGTGCCGATATGGCACACAAGCAGGCTCCAGGCCCCGTTTTGTCCGTGCTGCGTCCCGGCGACCCGTTTCCACCGCTGTCCCACGCGTGGGGGCCCGGGACCGAGGCGCCGGGCCTGCTGGCCGCTGGTGGCCGGCTTGACGCCGCAAGCCTGATCGACGCCTACCGCCAAGGTGTGTTTCCCTGGTTTTCACAGGGCCAGCCCATCCTCTGGTGGAGCCCCGACCCCCGCATGGTGCTCAAGGCAGAGGATCTGCGCCTGCACCCGTCCATGGCCAAGACGCTCAAGCGCCTGCTGCGGCAACAGTTGCTGGAGATCCGCATCGATCACGACTTTTCGTCCGTCATCGAACACTGCGCCCACGCGCCACGGGGTGGCCAGGGCGGCACATGGATTGTTCCGGCAATGATTGATGCCTACACGGCCTTGCACCGCGTCGGGTGCGCTCACAGTGTCGAGGCCTGGGTTGCCGGGCGCCTGGCCGGCGGTTTGTATTGCGTCAACCTGGGACGCATGGTTTTCGGCGAGTCGATGTTCGCGCTGGAACGCGACGGCTCCAAGCTGGCGCTGCTCGCACTCGTGGCCTTCTGCCGCTCGCAGGGGGTGGCCTGGATCGACTGCCAGCAAAACACCCGCCACCTGGCCAGCCTGGGCGCGCGGGAAGTTCCCCGTTCGACCTTTGTCGAACACCTGGCCTCGACGTGCGCCCAGCCAGCCCCCGCGTGGCGTTTTGATCCCGTATACTGGAATCAAATTTCAGGGATGCCGGCCGGGGCCTTGCCACCATGACCCAGCTCAACGACCTTCCACTGCAGACCTTGCAGTTCTACGCGACGGCGCCTTACCCCTGCTCGTACCTTCCCGATCGCCTGGCGCGTTCCCAGGTGGCCACCCCCAGCCACCTGATCCAGAGCGACACCTACTCTGAATTGGTCACACGGGGATTTCGCCGCAGCGGCATGTTCACCTACCGCCCGTGGTGCGATGGTTGCCGTGCCTGTGTGCCCCTGCGTGTTCTTGTCCAGCAATTTCTCCCCAATCGCAGCCAGCGCCGGGCCGTGCGTGCGCATGCCAATTTGACGGCGCGTGTGATGCGCCTGTGTTTTTTGCCCGAGCACTA
>CAYNWR010000651.1:0-1577 GCA_964400915.1 uncultured Burkholderiaceae bacterium | reverse complement strand
GTCGGCTGGCTACGACCTCACGCGCCTGTTTGTCGGCAGCGAGGGCACGCTGGGTGTGATCACCGAGGTGACCTTGCGCCTGTACCCGCTGCCCGAGGCCATCAGCGCGGCCGTGTGTTCGTTTCCCAGCATCGAAGCGGCCGTGCGCACCACCATCGAGACCATCCAGCTCGGTGTGCCCATCGCCCGGGTGGAATTGATCGACACCAACACCGTGCGCATGGTCAACGCCCACAGCAAGCTCCATCTGGCTCCCAGCCCGATGCTGCTGATGGAGTTTCACGGCACCCCCGCCAGCGTGAAGGAGCAGGCCGAACTGGTGCAGTCGATTGCCACCGAGCATGGCGGCGAAGCGTTTGAATGGGCCAGCACCCCCGAAGAGCGCACGCGCCTGTGGACCGCGCGGCACAACGCCTACTTTGCAGCCGTGCAATCGCGCCCTGGCTGCCGCGTGATCTCCACCGACACCTGCGTGCCCATCAGCCGCCTGGCCGACTGCCTGCTGGATTCGGTGGCCGAGGCCGATGCCAGCGGCATCCCGTACTTTCTGGTTGGGCACGTCGGCGACGGCAACTTTCACTTCGGCTACCTGCTCGACCCGAACGACCCCAAGGAACGCGAAGTCGCCGAGGCCCTGAACCACGCGCTGGTGAGCCGCGCGCTGCGCCTGGAAGGCACCTGCACGGGCGAGCACGGCGTGGGCCTGCACAAGATGGACTTTCTGGTGACCGAGGCCGGTGAGGGCGCGGTGGAGATGATGCGCACCATCAAGCGCGCGCTCGACCCCCGCAACATCATGAACCCCGGCAAGATCTTTTCGGTGTGAGCCAGGACCCGAGTACTCTACAAACAATAGCAAACATTTGTTGCTTGACGCTCGCTACAGGCCGATTTGTCTCTGAACGTGCCACAAAGCCCGGTTTGGGAGCCTGTAACCGGGCCTGAGCGGCCGGGCCCCTCCGGAGGGCCACCCGATGCGCCAGACGGCAGGGGGCTGGGTGCACCTCCCGATGCCCAGGCCATCCTGCACGAGGTCTTTGGCTACAGCCGGTTTCGCGGCCAGCAGGCGCAGGTGATTGCCCAGGTGATTGCCGGCGGCGACGCGCTGGTGCTCATGCCCACCGGCGGCGGCAAATCGCTCTGTTACCAGGTGCCCGCCATTGCGCTGGCGCGGCGTTGCGCCCGCGCGCCCGGTGCGGGGAAGGCCCTTGCGCCAAGCGCTCCGCAACCCGCGGGCGGCACGGCGCACCGGGGTGTGGGTGTGGTGGTGTCGCCGCTGATCGCCTTGATGCACGACCAGGTGGGCGCGCTGCGCGAAGCCGGTGTGGCCGCCGCGTTTCTCAACAGCACCCAGGAAGCCAGCGAAGCAACCGCCGTCGAGCAGGCCCTGCGCCGCGGCGACATCACCCTGCTGTACGCCGCGCCCGAGCGCGTGACCACCCCGCGTTTTCTGGACCTGCTGGACACCCTGACTGAGCGTGGCCTGCTGCACCTGTTTGCCATCGACGAAGCACACTGCGTCAGCCAATGGGGTCACGACTTCCGACCCGAATACCGCGCGCTTACCGTGCTGCACG
>CAYNWR010000650.1:0-1581 GCA_964400915.1 uncultured Burkholderiaceae bacterium | reverse complement strand
TCTCCATGGTGCAGGGCTCGGCCCGCGAGCCGCGCGGGGCTTAAACGTGGGGGCGCCGGTCGTCATCGACACCAACGTCGCGCTCGATCTGCTGGTTTTCGGTGATGCCAGAGCCACCGTCCTTGAGCACGCCTTGGCGCAGGGTCGATGGCGCTGGATTGCCACCATCGCCATGCGCGAGGAATTTCAGCGCGTGCTGGGCTACCCAAGGCTGGTTCGCTGGATGACTCACCACCGCATCGCGGTGGCTGAAGCACTGGCAGCTTTTGATGATCGGGTGCAGATCGTCGACGCGCCGGACGCTGCCCCCGATGCGCCCCAGTGCGCCGACGCGGATGACCAGATGTTCGTCGACCTGGCCCTGGCTCACCAGTGTCCCTTGATCAGCAAGGACCAGGCGGTGCTGGCGCTGCGCGGGCGCCGCGCCAGCGCGCCGGTCGGTGGCACCTCAATCGGGCTTGATGCCCGCGCGCTCGACGATGTCCTTCCAGATGGCCTGCTCGCGGGTCACGAAGGCTGCGTATTCGGCTGAGGGGCCACCACCACCCACGGCGTTGTCGGTGGCAAAGCGCTCGGTCACGGCGTTGGACCGCAAGGCCTTTTGAGATTCCTCCTGCAGCCGACGGATGACGTCGGGCGGAGTCCCTGCGGGCACGTGTATGCCATACCACTGCGAGGTCTCGAAATTCTTGAATCCCATTTCCTGCACCGTGGGCACATCGGGCATGGCGGCGATGCGCTGCGCGGTACCCACCGCAATCGCCCGCAGCTTGCCAGAGCGAATGTGGGCGCCCAGCGCGGGCATGCCTGCCGACGCCGCCTGGGTGCGCCCCGCCAGCAGGTCGGTGAGTTGGGGGCCCGTGCCGCGATAGGGAATGTGCGTGATGAACATGCCCGTGACGAGCTTGAGGTATTCCATGGCCAGGTGGCCGGCGCTTGCATTGCCCGCGCTGCCGTAGTTCAAGCGCCCTGGGTTGGCCTTGACGTGGGCCACGAACTCGCGGAAGTTCCTGGCCGGCACGTCCGGGTGGACCACGAAAACATTGGGAACCTTGGCCAGCAACGTGACGGGGGCGAAGTCGCGGTTCACGTCGTAGGGTTGGCTCTTGAGCATGTAGGGGTTGACCGCCATCGTGCCCACGTGCGAGAGGATCAGCGTGTGGCCATCGGGTGCTGCCTTGGCCACCTCCTGCATGGCCGAGACGCCCGCACCGCCGGGCTTGTTTTCCACGTAGACACTTTGCCCGAGCTGCTTGGTCAGTTCGGCCGCCACCGCGCGGGCCACGATCTCGCTGGTGCCGCCCGGCGCAAAAGGCACCACAAAACGGATCGCCCGGGACGGCCAGGCCTGCGCCAGGGCGCTGGGGACGGCCAAGCACGCACCTGCAGACACACCTGCGCGCAGAATCAGCCTTCTGCGAACGTCATTGCTTGATTGTTTGCTATACATTTGATATTTCCTCAGATCACATCGCGATGCAAGGGCCGATCCAGGCGCAGCACCGACCAGGCTCGATTGTGGGCTTCGGCCGCCAGCTTCGCATCGGGGTCTACCGCGATGGCCTCGTTCACGCTGCGCAG
>CAYNWR010000649.1:0-1584 GCA_964400915.1 uncultured Burkholderiaceae bacterium | reverse complement strand
TTCATCGCCAACCGCGTGGGCATCGCCGGCATGTTGGGCACCATGCACGAGGCGGGCAAGTACGGTCTGAACTTCGACGTGGTCGACGACCTGACGGGCAAGCGCCTGGGGCGGGCTGGATCGGGCACGTTCCGCACGGCCGACATCGTGGGCCTGGATGTGATGGGCCATGTGATCAAGACCTTGCAGGACAACCTGAGCGTGGCCGTTGATCCGTTCTACCCCAGCTTCGGCACGCCCCCCGTGCTCAAGACGTTGCTGGAGATGGGGCACCTGGGCCAGAAGGCCAAGGCCGGTTTCTACAAGCGCGTGGGGCGCGACAACCTGCGTTTTGACCTGGCCAGCAAGGACTACGTTCCGGCGGGTGAAAAGGCCGACGAGGTCTATGGGCGCATGCTCAAGAAGCCTGCAGCCGAGCGCCTGCGCCTCTTGCGTCAATCCGACGGCGCGCAGGGCAAGTTCCTCTGGGCCATCCTGCGCAACAGTTTCCACTACGCGGCCGTGCATCTGGCGACAATCGCCGACACCGCACGCGATGTCGATCTGGCCATGCGCTGGGGCTTCGGCATGAAGCAAGGCCCCTTCGAGCTGTGGCAGGAGGCCGGCTGGCTGGATGTCGCGCGCATGATCCAGGAGGACATCGACCGGGGCGATGCCCTGTGCAAGGCGCCACTGCCCGACTGGGTGCTCAAGGGGCCGGTGGCCGATGCCGGAGGCGTCCACACCCCACAAGGCTCGTGGAACCCCAGCACGGCGCGATTCGAAGCGCCGCGTGTGCTTGCGGTCCATGCGCGCCAACATTTTCCCGAGACCGTGCTGGGCAGTGGTGCTGTTTCGTACGAGCGGGCGGGCAAGACCCTCAGCGAAAACGGGGCGCTGCGCATCTGGACCCTGGACGACGCCACCCTCATCGCCAGCATCAAGACCAAGATGCATGCAATCAGCCCCGAGGTCTGCGAGGGCCTGATGGAGGCGGCGGACCTGGCCGAGCGTGAATATGAAGGCCTGGTGATCTGGTCGGGAGACGAGCCCTTCAGCGCGGGTGCCGATCTGCAGGCCATGATGCCGGCCTTCCTGGCGGTGGGTGTGAGCGCGATCGACGAGGCTGAGGCCTTCATGCAGCAGACCATGCTGCGCCTGCGCTACCTCAATGTGCCGGTGGTCTCGGCCATCCGCGGCCTGGCCCTGGGCGGTGGATGTGAGCTGGCCGTCTATTCGTCGCGCCGTGTCGCCCACATGGAAAGCTACATCGGTCTGGTCGAGGTGGGTGTCGGCCTGGTTCCCGGCGCCGGCGGCCTGGCTTACATCGCGCGGCGCGCCGCCGAGAACGCGGCCGTCAGCACCGACAAGGACCTGCTGAAGTTCCTTACCGAAGGATTCACCGCAGCGGCCACGGCCAAGGTGGGCGTCAGCGCCCACGAATCGCGCAAGCTTGGCTACCTGCTGGACAGCGACCTGATCGTTGCCCACAAGGACGAGCTGCTGTTCGTGGCCATCAACGAGGCACGCTCGATGTTTCGCGCCGGGTATCGCCCACCCATGCGCCGGTCCTTCCCGGTGGCCGGCCGCAATGGCAAGGCCACG
>CAYNWR010000648.1:0-1586 GCA_964400915.1 uncultured Burkholderiaceae bacterium | reverse complement strand
TGACCCCGGCAGATTGACGCTGCGGCAATTGTAAGAGCAGCACACACAGGCGCTGAAACGGATTGGGCAGGGACAGCAGGGTGCGCTGGGCCATCACATTGCGCACCCGCCCGGCCAGGCGCAACATCACCGCCTGCGCCAGTTGCGGCGAATTCAGGATCAGTTCGCGCGCCGTGGCGGCGTCCAGAAACGCAACGGTTGATTTCACCGCAGCAATCACAAATTCGGACGCGGGCTTGGCATCGACCAAGGGCAATTCACCAAAATAGTCGCCCGGATCGACAAAGTAGAGACCCACGCTGCGGCCGTCCACGGTGAAATCGACCCCCTGCAGTCGGCCGTCCACCAGAAAGCCCAGCGCCTGAGTGGGTGAATCCTTGGGCACCACCATCGCGCGCCGCGCGAACTCGTGCAGACTCATCTGGGCAGACAAAGGCTCCAGCACGTCGCGTGGCAGCGGGCGCAGCAACGCGAATTGCGACAGAAGTTGGACGGAAACCGGCATCGGAGGGTTGCGGCCGGCAATCGAGGCGGAACGGGCGTTACCAACCCCGGACATCCTTGAAAGTGCCGCCGAACGAGTGTATCTGTCACCCCTCCGTGGCATGTGTGACCGGTGCCACATGTGACCACGCGCACAGACGCGCCGGTCGTCAACTGTCAAACTATCGAACTGGGATGGTCTTTCTCGTGTCCCACCGACGCCCGAATGCCAGAATCCCGAACGGGTGCAAGCCCGGCGAGAGGTCAGTCATGAAACAATTTTTCACAATCCGCAGCGCAGTGGTTCTGTTGTCCGCATCCAACCTGCTGGCGGTGCCCGCCTGGGCGCAGGATGCTGCACCCGTGGTCGGCGAAGCCACGATGGTGATCGGCACGGCCACCTTGTCGGGCGCGGGCGGCCAATCCCGTCACGTCGAGCGCGGATCGGCCATCCGGGTTGGAGACCGCATCGAAACACAGGCCGGCGGCCACGTCCACCTTCGTTTTGTCGATGGGGGTCGCCTGTCCGTGCGGCCCGGCAGTCGCCTTCAGATCGAGAACTACAGCCATTCGCGCGAACAGCCGCAAATGGGATCGATCAAGTTCCGACTCGATGAAGGCGTCGTCCGGTCGATCACCGGCGAATGGGGCGAGGCCGCGCGCGATCGTTTTCGCCTGAACACGCCCGTAGCGGCCATCGGCGTCAAGGGCACCGATTTCGTCGTCAAGTCCGATTCGGACAAGACGGCTGCATCGGTCTACACAGGTGCCATCACGCTCACCCCTCTGGCCAATGGCTGCATGCAAAGCGTGGGGCCCTGCCTGAATGGCAAGGAAAAGACCTTGTCCGACCAGATGAAAGGGCAGATGCTCGAGTTCAGTCGGCTGCAGGCCGTGCCGTCCGTGGTGCCGGCTGTGGATCTGCTCGCCCGCGGTGGCTTTCGCCAACCCACCCAGGCTGCAGCCACCGAATCCCTCCAGGTTGCGCGATTGGACAAACCCGTAGTTGCCGACGAACTGCGCAACGAACCTGCGGCCGTCAAGACCATCACGGGCGAGGCCCGCGCGGCCACCGTCGTGCAGGTGTCCCCGGTCGAATCGAT
>CAYNWR010000647.1:0-1590 GCA_964400915.1 uncultured Burkholderiaceae bacterium | reverse complement strand
GACGGCACCGAACACCACGTCGCGCTCGACGCTCTTCTCGCGCGAGATCGCATCCACCAGCATCAACATTTCGCGATTCATGTCACCCTTCTCCTACGCCTCGGTGGCGCCGGAGCGCCCCTTGAAATTCACGATGGGCGCCAGGCGCGCTTCACGCACCTCGGCAAGATCGAACCCCATCACCTGCACCGCCTGATCGGCCGCCTTGCGGGGCCGCCGCCCTTTGACTGGCGCGGCGGGCTCGTCACTCCAGCTCAGTTGCCAGGCTGCACCACCACCTTCAGGTGGGCCCTTGTGCAGCACCCCCCGAAATCGCTTGCGATTGGCCGCCACCTGTCCGGCCGCCGCGGCGCCGATGGGCGACTTGAGCGTCAGGTCGATCACCGACCCGGCAAACCGCTCGTAGTCACGGGCATCGCGCAAGGGCCGATCGATACCCGGCGACGACACCTCCAGGCGCCGATAGTCGACACCTTCTGCTTCCAGCACGTACTGCAACTGCCGTGTGACCCGCTCGCAATCCTCGACGGTCAGGGCTTGCTCGGCCTTACCCGGCTGCCACGGATGATCGATCGTGAGGCGCAGCAAGCCCCCGGCGGAACGTTCAAGTTCCACCAGTTCGTAGCCAAGACCAGCCGTTGTGGTTGCCGCCAATTCGCCGAGGTTCATGCGCCGAGGATCAAGCCGTGCCCGCGACCGCGCTGCGAAGGCCGCCTGCACCTTGTGGGCACTGCAAGGCGCCGTCTGCCGGTTTTCACCGCAAAACACCGCCTGCACCACCGCCTGCACGTTTGCCGCCGGTAAACCTGTGTCCACCCAGCCGGCAACCTTCGATCGCGCAAAAAAAATGGGCGGTGGATTCCGCCCATTTGGTCGAGAAGCGTCGGATTATATGCGGGTTCCGTCTCAAATGACAGCGCCAGACCGCCAAATGGGCCACCCCGTCCGGGGTGCCCCGCCGGCGTCAGGACGCGGCGGCCTGCACCAGCAATTGCGTATAGGGCGCCTGGGGCCGCCCCAGCACCTGTTCGGTGGCGCCGCTTTCGACAACTTTTCCGTCCTTGAGCACCAGCACCGCGTGGGCCAGGGCCCGAACCACGTCCACGTCGTGGGTGATCAGCAGGTAACTCAGGCCGCGCTGGGCCTGCAGCCGGGCCAGCAACTCCAGCACCTGCTTCTGGATCGTCACATCCAGCGCGCTGGTGGGCTCGTCCAGCACCAGCAGCGTCGGCTGCACGATCAGCGCGCGGGCGATCGCGATGCGCTGGCGCTGGCCTCCCGAGAACTGGTGCGGGTAGCGCTGCAGCAGACCGGGAAATTCCGCTTCTGAAAGGCCCACCTCGGCCAGTGCCTGCTGCACGCGCTCGCGCCGCTGGGCCGGCGCCAGGTGGACCTCGAACACGCGCAGGCCCTCGCCCACGATCTCCTCCAGCGTCATGCGTGGCGACAGCGACGAGAACGGATCCTGGAAGACGATCTGCGCCGTCCGGCGCTGCTGGCGCCGCGCAGCGCCATCGGGTGCCCAGGCCTGGCCGCCCACGCGCACCTCACCCTGGAACGGCAGCAGGGCCAAGGCAGCCTGCGCGAGCG
>CAYNWR010000646.1:0-1591 GCA_964400915.1 uncultured Burkholderiaceae bacterium | reverse complement strand
GATGCGCTCGATGCCATCGGTGTAACGCGCCATCTCGGGCAGCGGGATTACCACGTCCTCGTTGATCTTGAAGGCGTTGGTGTGCCGGCTGATGGCAGCGGTGCGCTTGCGATCCAGCCAGAACTTCTTGCGCGACTCGGCGCTCACAGCCACAAAGCCTTCGCCCGATCGCGAATTGGCGATGCGCACCACCTCGGAGGCGGCACGCGCCACCGCATCGGCGTCGTCCCCGGCGATGTCCCCGATCAGCACCATCTTGGGCAAGCCATTGCTTGACGCAGCCTGGGCCCGCTTGGACTTGGTGGTGTACCCGACCGCCTTGAGGTATCGCTGGTCCAGGTGCTCCAGCCCTGCAAGCAGGGTTCCGGTGCGCCGGCTCTCGGCAAACATCGTGTCCTTGATCTCGACGATGCTGGGCACCGCTTCGTGGGCCGAGCCAAAGAACTCCAGGCACACCGTGCGCGTGTGTTCGGGCATGCGGTGCAGGATCCAGCGTGCGCTGGTGATCAAACCATCGCAGCCTTCCTTCTGGACCCCGGGAAGCCCGCTGAGGAATTTGTCCGTGACGTCCTTGCCCAGGCCCGCCTTGCGAAAGCTGGCCCCCGGAATCGACAGCGTGCGGGTGCCCTCCAGCGTGCGGCCATCGGCCTTGTAGGTGCGAAGTTCGAAATCGGCCGTGGGCGCGTCATGGATCTTGCCCAGGTTGTGGCCCACGCGCACCACTTCCAGCCACTTGGCGTCGGGCGTCACCATGCGCCAGGAGGCCAGGTTGTCCAGGGCAGTGCCCCACAGCACGGCCTTCTTGCCGCCCGCGTTCATGGCGATGTTGCCGCCGATGCAGGAGGCCTCGGCCGAGGTGGGGTCCACGGCAAACACCAGCCCGGCGGCTTCGGCCGCGTCGGCCACGCGCTGTGTCACCACGCCGGCTTCGGTCCAGATGGTGGCCACCGGCCGGTCCAGGCCGGGCAGGGTCGTCTGTTCCACCGCGCCCATGCGCTCGAGCTTTTCGGTGTTGATCACGGCACTGCGCCAGGTCAAGGGCACCGCGCCGCCCGTGTAACCGGTGCCACCGCCGCGCGGGACAATGGTCAGGCCCAGCTCGATGCAGCCGGCCACGAGGCCCGCCATCTCGGCTTCGCTGTCGGGCATCAAGACCACAAACGGGTATTCGACACGCCAGTCGGTTGCATCGGTCACATGCGCGACGCGCGACATGGCGTCAAAACGGATGTTGTCCTTGACACAACGGCGCGAGAGCACCCGCACAACCTGGCGCCGCAGGCGCGCCGCCTGGGCAAACCAGGCGTCAAACGAGCGGACGGCCAGGCCAGCCGCTTCAAGCAGTTCACCCACCAGCGCGTCGCGGTCCGGGTCCTGCTCGGGCGTGCGGCGTTTTTGCACCTCGTGCAGGCGGTGGTCGAGCGCCTCCACCAGCAAACGCCGCCGCTTGGGGTTGTCCAGCAGATCGTCCTGCAGATAGGGGTTGCGCTGCACCACCCAGATGTCGCCCAGCACCTCGTAGAGCATCCGCGCCGAGCGGCCGGTGCGACGCTCGTCGCGCAGCAGGGACAACAGGGACCAGGCACGGTCA
>CAYNWR010000645.1:0-1594 GCA_964400915.1 uncultured Burkholderiaceae bacterium | reverse complement strand
GATGCCGATGGGCAGGCCCGTGGCCGGGTCGCCGCACAGCTCGAGCCACTCGAGGTGCCCGTGGGCGTGGCCGGTCTCGCCTTCAGCGGTCGAGCGAAACAGCGCGGCCACGTCGTTCTGGCCTTCCACGTCGGCCTTGTTTGCGAAATACAGGTAACGGCGGTTGGCCTGGGATTCACCGGCAAACGCCGCCTTCAGGTTGGCTTCGGTCTTCGAGCCTTTGAGAGCTGGCATGGAGATTCTCCTAAAAGTCTTGTGGATGAACGTTCAGCCTTGTCACCACCTGACGCCGCCCATTTTTTCAAACGGCCAGCGCCCATCGGCGACCAGACGATACGAGCTTAGGCCTGCGATGTGACACGTGTCCAATTGCCACCATCAATGCCCTGCATTGCCCATGGCTATGAGTGAACAATAATTGATAGCTATTCGCATTGGCGGACAGCTTATCCAGATCGCAGCATGGATGGGCCTGTCGCTGGAACGATCGGAGACGGCCAGCCCGGCCGCCGTGGCGGCCAGGCACTTTCGGGTTTTGGTAAATTGACCCTCTCGCTCATCGGAGACACCATGGCTGCCGTCCTTCAAAACACCGCCCAAAGCCCCACCGCTGGGAACACCTCCGTCCTGCCAGCACCGGCGCCGATCCAGCAGCTGCATCACTACGCGTACCGCGCACGCGATGCCGAGGAAACGCGGCACTTCTATGAAGACATCCTGGGCCTGCCGCTGTACCACATCATCCAGAGCGACCATGTACCTTCGACGGGCGAATACTGTCCGTACACGCACTTCTTCTTCCGCCTGCAGGACGGCAGCTTCATTGCCTTCTTCGACCTGGGCGATGACGAAGCGGCCCAGCCCTCAGCCAACACCCCGGCCTGGGTGAACCACATCGCGTTTCGTGTCGACACGATCGCCCAGTTGGAAGCCATGAAGGCACGGCTGCAAGCGCATGGGGTTGAGGTTCTGGGAGTGACCGACCACCACATTTTCAAGAGCATCTACTTCTTTGATCCCAACGGCGTGCGGCTGGAACTGTCCGCCCAGGTGGCCAGCGAGTTCCAGATGCTGGAAGAAAGCCGGACTGCCCACGCGCGACTGGCCGACTGGTCGGCCCGAAAGGCTCAATGGCGCGCCGAGCGTGCCAGCGGCTCCGCTGCCGCCAAGCTGCTGCCACCCAGCAACGACCGGCCCGAGTACGGCGGTCGGCATCCGTCATGAGCGACCCGCAGGCACCGGGCACAGCGGCAACCCCAAACGGGACGTACCGCAGCGTCGCCTACACCAACGGCTACGAGTTCTCGCGCGGCAGCGGCTACGTGCTGCCCGAGTACCCCTTTGTCACCCCCCCCGAGATCGTCGATGGCACGCGACACGGGCAGCACCGCGTGGTGATCGTCGGTGCGGGCCTCACCGGCCTGACCCTGGCTGCCCTGCTGGCTCACTACGGCGTGCCGTCGGTGGTGCTGGACGAAGACAGCAGCGTGGGTGTCAAGGGCGCCTCGTCGCGCGGCATCTGCTACACCCAGAAATCGCTGGAAATCTTCGACCGACTGGGTATCTACGAGCGGATTGCGGCCAAGGGCATCCA
>CAYNWR010000644.1:0-1595 GCA_964400915.1 uncultured Burkholderiaceae bacterium | reverse complement strand
GGATGGGCTGGACGCCACCACACGCTGGCGCAGCACGGCCATCAGGCCACCGGCACGCACCATGTGCCGCAAAAAATCGGGGACAGGTTCCACCGCCAGCGGCTGACCAGCCTCGGTCTGCAAGTGAGGTCCGTTCAGATCGAGACGCAGATGGCTCTGTCCCTGCAGGGTGGCGGTATCGGGGCTCGTCAGCAGCAGCAGGCCCAGGTTGAACGCATTGCGGAAAAAAAGACCGCCGTAGCTGGGAGCAATCACCGCCGCCACGCCCAAGTGCACCAGAGCCGCTGCGGCCTGTTCGCGCGACGAGCCGATGCCAAAGTTGGCTCCGGCCACCAGCACGTCGCCCCGCTGCACCTCGCGGGCAAAACGCGGCGCCAGAGTTTCCAGGCAATGGCCGGCGACCACCTCGATGCCATGCTGCATCCAGGCGCCCGGCGCCAGCGCGTCGGTGTCCACATCGGCACCAAAGGACCAAATGCGGTGACGGGTTGTGGGTCGGGGGCTCATGCCGTGGCCTCCTGCTGCAGCACATCGCGCGGGTCGGTGATCACGCCACGCAGGGCCGACGCTGCCACCGTGTAGGCCGACGCCAGAAACACCTGGGTGCTGGCCGGGCCCATGCGTCCCTTGAAGTTGCGTGCGGTCGACGAAATGACGGTCTGCCCCTCGGCAAAGCTGTCGCCATAGCCGGCGCAGGCGCCACAGGTGCTGGGCAGAATCCGCGCACCCGCGTCGGTGAGCACCTGCAGGGTGCCTTCGGCCTCGGCCTGGGCGCGGTCGCGCAGGCTCGCAGGAGCCACCATCAGCTGCACCCCGGCCGCCACACGTCGTCCCTTGAGCACCTGCGCGGCAAAGCGCAGGTCGTCCAGCTTGGCGCCGGTGCAGGCACCGATGTAGGCCACGTCCACCCGCGTATCGGCGTGCGCTGCGAGCGGCACGCCGTGCGCCGGGCTGTGCGGCGCCGCCAGTTGCGGCCCCAGCTGGGTGGCGTCAAACGCGTGGGTCACGTTGGCGCTTGCCGGATCGGACTGCCAGTCGGCCCAGTCGCCGAGCGCCTGCGGGGCCACCCCTGCGGTGCTGGCGAGCCAATCGCGCGTCACCGCATCGGGCGCCACCAGGCCGGTCTGCGCACCCAGCTCGGCGCTCATGTTGCACAGGGTCATGCGCTCTGCCATGGAGAGCGCCATCACGGTGTCGCCGGTGAACTCCACCGCCTGATAAGCCGCACCGTTCATGCCAAAGCGGGCCACCATGGCCAGCATCATGTCCTTGGCGCACACACCGGCACCCAGTTGGCCGGTCCAGTGCATGGCCATGGTCTGCGGCACCCGCAGCCAGATTTCACCAGTGACCACCACGCCCAGCATCTCGGTGCTGCCAATGCCGAACATGTAGGCGCCAAAAGCACCGCCGGTGGGCGAATGCGAGTCGCCCCCCACACAGAACAAACCGGGGCGAATGTGTCCATGCTGCGGGACCACCACATGGCAGATACCCTGGCTGTCGTACACATGCGGCAGGGCCTGCTCGCGCGCCCACTCGCGCGCAATGCGCACAATGCGCCTGGAGGCATCGTCTCGCTCGGTCACGTAGTG
>CAYNWR010000643.1:0-1601 GCA_964400915.1 uncultured Burkholderiaceae bacterium | reverse complement strand
GTCCCCCCGAGTGGGAGCGAGCGCCTTCGGACCGGCCGTGCGGCGCTCACGAGAAGTCCTCCGGCCGCAGCAACACGGCGAAGAGGTAGACGAGCAGTGCCACGGCGATCAGGCCGCCGGTGAGTTCCCAGCCGGTCATGGCGCCGCCTTGTGGCTTTGCAGGCGCTCGCAAGCATAGGCGAGCGCGACGGCGGCCAGCCAGAAGGCCCCGACCGCAATGAGAAAAATGATGTCCATGCATCCTCCGTTTCCTGGGAAAGGATGCTCGTACGAACGACATCAAGACGTTGCCAAGAGTCTGGCAAGCGACATCAAGAGCTTGTCAAGATGGTGTGTCCACTTCCACGCCGAGAGGGCAACTCGCCCTTCGCAAGGCGAATTCCAATGACCGCATGCGCCAAGGCGGCAGCTGGCGAAATGATGGGACGGTTACGCGTTTTGGGCTGGGCTAAGGGTGCACCCTTGCGGCACGCCCTGGTTCGCCATGGCCATTGACACCGCCCTTGTCGAGGGCCAAATGCGCGCAGCCTTTTGGGTTGCAACGCATCTCGTCACCGTCGTGTGAACAGGCCCTAGACGGCCAAACCACGCATGCGCGCGATCAGTTCGGCCATGTCGGCAGGCAACGTGTCGCCCCGCCACACCACATGTTGGTCGGAGCGGCACAACACCAGTTTGTGGCGATAGGCTGCCGGCCAACTGCCTTTGGCAACGGGTGTCAGCACCTTCAGGGGCACACCGGCGGCAGCACTTGCATCGACCATGGCCGACACATCGGCCGCGCGATCGAACTGGAGCAGCGTATAACCCGGGCCGAACGCGTCGTACAGGGAGCGTCCGTCGGCCAGCCAGAAGTGAGGCGCGCGGCAACCGGGTACCGTCGATTCCGTGAAGTTGCCCATGGAGTAGGGCGGTGGGGCTTCGCCATCGGGCACGATGATCGGTGAGCCCCGATAGAAGTAGCCGAAGTTGAGCCCCGCACAGCAAAACTGCTGGACATTGAGTTCATAGGCCTGAGCACCCATCTCCTGCCGCGCGGCCTCGCCGCTGGCATCCTGGGCTTCAATGTTCGATGGCACGGCACGGCGCGCGCGGATCATTTTCTGGGCGTGATCCATCGCAAAGTGCGAAACCTGCTCGGTGATCGGCTGGCGCTCGGCCTCATAGGCATCCAGGATGCCCTCATCGGCCCAGCCCTGCAGGCGTGCCGCCAGCAACCAAGCGAGGTTGACTGCATCGGCAATGCCGGCGTTCATTCCATAGCCCGCGTAGGGCACCCACAGGTGGGCGGCGTCGCCTGCGATGAACACGTTTCGATCGCGGAAACGGTTGGCCACCAGTCGGCGCCCAACCCAGTCTTCCTTGCTGATCACCTCGTAGGGAAAATCCGGTCCCACACCCAGGATCTGACGCAACGCCCAGTCCCGGTCCACCGAGTCAAATTCGGGTTCCTCGGCATTCAGGTGGTTGTGCACCAGCCAGGTCTCGCGTCCGTCGATGGCGAAGGTGGTGCCACAGCGGCGTGGGTTGACCGAGTAGTAGGACCAGGCCGGTTTGCCTGGAATCAAAGAAAGCAGACCGGGTGCGCGGATGTAGGTGGA
>CAYNWR010000642.1:0-1602 GCA_964400915.1 uncultured Burkholderiaceae bacterium | reverse complement strand
TGTCACGCGTCGGGTTGAGCAAGGGCATGATCTGTCGGGGTCGGTGTGACCGACATGACCTTGAGAGACTGTGAGCCTTCAAAGCGATGCCAAACGCCCTTCGGGACAACGACCAGTTCGCCGCCGTTGAGCTGAACGCGCTGCTCGGCGCCATCGACAAGGAGCACGACGGTTGTGGCACCTTCAAGCGCGAAGACGATCTCGTCCCCGTTCTGGTGGCGCTCCCACTCGCTGCTTCCTGAATAGTGCCCGACGTAGATCGCACCGTCCCGATAGCGGGAGGCAAGCGCAAACACGCCCGCGGTCTCGCCATTGAAGCCGGACTCGGGTGTGCGATTGGGCAGGTACTTGACAGTGGAAAGGAGCTGAGGAATCGATTTCTTTTCAATCATGGATGCGTCCAGGCAGGTGGGTTGTCGTCGGCAACGCCTTTGAGGCGTCGGGGGTGGGCAAGTCTGACACCCAAAGGACGAGCCGATGAAGCGAATGGGAAGGCCCAGCCCAGGCGGCAAGCAAGGCCAAGCCAGCTTGATCTGTCCAGCCCATCATCCACCCTTTGCCAGACGGGGTGCTGCCAATGCGTTGAACAAGTCGGTCTGGCCGCGAGCCAAGCTATGGCAGTTCGACACCCATGGCCTGACTGACTTGTACGAAGTCCTCTCGCGGAACCTTGAGGTGTCCGAACTTGAACGCTGCACCCCAGCTTTGCTTGTTCTTGATGAAAGAAAGAGTGGGTATGAGTGGCCGAATCGGGGCTTCGGTGCAGGGCATGAACTGGACGTCCACTCGGTATGGCTTGAAGTCTGGCGACATCTCGACTTGGTAGATCTCGCCAGTGACGACACAACCGATTGCCGTGAAGGCCTGAAGAGGTTCACCGTCTGGATAGGCGGTCTTGGGCGAGTAGACCGCGATGTGGTCGCCTTCCTTCAGGCGCTGGAGGGGGGCCTTCTTGCCATGGTTCAGCTGCATGAACCCGCCTCGCACGCCGATCTGGATGTGTGACCGTGAAACCACGCCAATCCAATAGTTCGCCACCTGAAACTCCTCGCTCGCGGCCAGTAGGGAAGGAGAGAACTCTATCTGCTCACTGCCGACACCGTATAGGCAGGCGGCGCCTTTTGTGAAGGCCTACAGCCTGCCTGAACGGAGCGCTTGGGCAATGATGTACTTGATCCCAATGCGATGAAACGGCAGGACGAAGAACAGGTACAGCTTGCCTGCCCAGTTGTGGACGACACAGACCGTGGAAACAATGACCGCCGGACGCTCGCCCTGCGCAATGCGAAGAATCGAGACTCTGAAATCCAGGTGCGAGTTGTCCCGGCCTGCAACGAGTTCGTGGTCGTTCAAGACATAAATCGGCCAGCGACCGATCGAGTCACCAACGTTGTAGTGGTCCAGACGGGTCGCGTCAAATTCATCGGAGCCTGCCGCCACCGGCAGCCCAAGCGACCGCACGAAGCGGTTGCGCACCCTCAAGGCCCGCCGCATCCAGCGGGGGTGATGGCCAAAGACGGCAAAGAAGAGATCAACAACACCTGCAGGCGGAGACCTCAATGGTGCGCGATACGCGTCCCAGTAGTAGGCAGCCCCAACCAC
>CAYNWR010000641.1:0-1609 GCA_964400915.1 uncultured Burkholderiaceae bacterium | reverse complement strand
CAGGCGATGACGTCGGGGTCGAACCAGTTCCAGTGCTCGGCGGGCAGCACGCGTGTGCCCACCTTGGGGCCGGTGCTGATCAGGCCTTTGGCCACCAGCGACTTGACGGCCTCGCGCAGGATGGTCCGGCTCACGCCGAGCTCAACACACAGCAAGGGCTCGGGCGGCAATGATTGCCCGACAGCGTAATGGCCGGAAACCACGGCATGCCCCAGCACCTCGACGGTGGAGCCATGCACGTTTCGAATCACCTCACCCGAAGGCCCTGTCGCTTTCATCGGCTCCCCATCATCCGCGTTCGCCCATCGATCAACACCGCGCGGATTTCATTGGCACTCGGGCACCGGGCTCAACAAGGGCTTGGCCGCAAAGTGCGCCACCAGATTGGCCACCGCCAGATCGGCCATGGCCTGGCGGGTTTCCTTGGTGGCGCTGGCCATGTGGGGTGTGAGCACCACGTGGTCCATGGCGATCAATTCCGGCGGCACCTTGGGCTCGCCGTCGAAGACGTCCAGGCCGGCGCCAGCAATCACGCCCCGCTGCAGTGCGTCGATCAGCGCGGCCTGGTCCACCACCGTGCCACGCGCCACATTGATCAGGTAGCCCTGCGGGCCCAGCGCCTGCAGCACCCGCGCGTTGATCAGATGTCGTGTGCCCGCGCCGCCCGGCGTGATGACCACCAGGAAATCCACCTGCGCCGCAAGTTCGGCGACATCGGCCACCCAGCGGAAGGAACTGTCCTTGCGCTGGGTGCGCGTGCAATAGGCAATGCTCATGCCAAAGGCCTGCGCGCGTTGCGCAATGGCGCTGCCGATGCGCCCCAGGCCCACGATGCCCAGTCGCGCGCCCGACATCTTGCGCGCCAGCGGCATCGGGCCTTGCAGCCATTTGCCATCGCGCACGTAACGGTCGGCCTGCGGCAGCCGGCGTGCCACTCCGAGCATCAATGCGATGGCCAGATCGGCCACGTCGTCGTTGAGCACACCGGGGGTGTGTGTCACGGGAATGCCGCGCTCGATGGCGGCCTGCACGTCCACACCGTCGTAGCCCACACCCATGATCGAGATCATCTCCACGGCCGGCAATTGTTCCAGCAGGCTGCGCGGCACCTTGGATTCGCCGCCACCGACGATGGCGCGGATGCCCGATGCGCGCGCCGCAAAGCCCGCGGGATCGGATTCGTGGATGCGATCGAGCAATTCAAAGTGCTGCTGCAGGGGTTCAACCAGAAAGGGCGGCAGCTTGGCCACCGACAGGACGAGGGGCTTGTTCACGAAGTCTCCATTCAAAACCTTGACCCGCCATTCTGACCGCAGGCAGGCTATCCTTTGTTCGTCTGGTGATTGAATCGATGGTCATAACATACTATGATTAAGCGCTTCCTTGCACCATCCGGTCATTCCCGAAGCTCCACCATGGGCAAAGCCCAAAACATCGATCGCGGTGTTCGTCGCCGCAGGGCTCGCGGCGCTGACGGTGACGGCTGCCGCCCACCCACGAATCGCCCATCCAGGAGGCGCCTTTGGCATTGGAACTGACCGACAGCTTCGAGACGCTCGACCCTCGTTTCATGCAACTGGCGTTCCCCAACGTCCATGTGGAACGCCTG
>CAYNWR010000640.1:0-1617 GCA_964400915.1 uncultured Burkholderiaceae bacterium | reverse complement strand
GATCGCCGCCATGCAGCGCGCCAGTTCGGCACTGGCCTGCGCCACGAAGGATAGCGACATCAGGGTGCGCACGCTGTCTTCGGCGCTTGCGGCGGCATCGACGAACTCGTCGGACAGGGTGAGCACCAGGCCCCGCGCATCGGCCCGAAACCGGAAGGCGTGCACATCTCCAGGCGCCACCACCACCAGGCTGGCATCGGACAGTGCATGGGCCACACCGTCGATCTCCACCGTGCCCGCACCCTGCTCCATCCACAACACCTGGTGCAGACGCGGATGGCGATGGGGTGCAAGTTCCCAGGAATGCCGTGTGGAACGCACCGCGATCGTTTCGCAATGAATGGGCTCCAGCAGCGCTGTGGCCTCACCGAACAGGCCTGGCGCGTGCAGCACCCGGCGGCTTGACTTGATCGAAACACCCATGAGCGAAATCGTACAAGTTTTTGAGCAAAAGCTGCAGATGGGCTGCCGCCGTCGCCCCTAGTCTTGCGCCAGCGCCTGTCCACGCAGGTCTGGCACCCGGACGGCGCCCCTTCAACTCACAGGAGACGGTCATGAATCAACGAACCCAGGTCTGCATCATCGGCGGTGGCCCCTCCGGCCTGATGCTGTCGCAACTCTTGCACCTCAAGGGCATCGACACCATCGTGCTGGAGCGGCAAAGCCGCGAATACGTGCTCTCGCGCATCCGTGCGGGGGTGCTCGAGCACGGCTTTGCCAAACTCATGCGCGAGGCGCAATGTGGCGAGCGCATGGACCGCGAAGGCGAGATCCACGAGGGCTTCTTCATCGCCAACAACGGGCAGATGCAGCGCGTCGACCTGCACCGCCACAGTGGCGGCGATTCGGTGGTGGTCTATGGGCAGACCGAGCTCACGCGCGATCTGTACGAGGCCCGCGACCGCATGCAGGGCAAGGTGATCCACAACGCGCTGGACGTGCAGCCGCACGACCTGGACAGCAACCAGCCCTATGTCACCTACCGCCTGGGGGACGAGTCCGTGCGGGTCGATTGCGAATTCGTGATCGGTGCGGACGGGTTTCACGGCGTGAGCCGCAAGTCGATTCCCAAGGACGTGCTGCGCGAATACGAGAAGGTTTATCCCTTTGGCTGGCTGGGCGTGCTCTCGCGCACCAAGCCCGTGTCGCACGAGCTGATCTACGCGCGCCACGAGCGTGGCTTTGCGCTGTGCTCCTTGCGTTCGCAGGTGCTCAGCCGCTACTACATCCAGGTGCCGCTGAGCGACACGGTGGAAGATTGGTCGGACGACGCCTTCTGGGCCGAACTCAAGCGCCGCCTGCCCGCCGACGTCGGTGCCCGCATGATCACGGGCCCTTCGATCGAGAAATCGATCGCACCCCTGCGCTCCTTCGTGGCCGAGCCCATGCGCTGGGGCCGGCTCTTCCTGGCGGGCGACGCGGCACACATCGTGCCGCCCACGGGCGCACGCGGCCTCAACAGCGCGGCCTCGGACATCTACTACCTCTACCACGCCATGGTGGCGCACTACCAGCGCGGCGACAGCAGCGGCCTGGACGGCTATTCGGCCAAGGCGCTGGCACGGGTGTGGAAGGCGCAGCGCTTCTCGTGGTGGAT
The DNA here is from genome assembly GCA_964400915.1 of uncultured Burkholderiaceae bacterium. GTDB lineage: Bacteria > Pseudomonadota > Gammaproteobacteria > Burkholderiales > Burkholderiaceae_C > CAYNWR01. The sequence continues at coordinate 20 of CAYNWR010000640.1, read as the reverse complement.
GACCACGATGCTGCACACCT
>CAYNWR010000639.1:0-1619 GCA_964400915.1 uncultured Burkholderiaceae bacterium | reverse complement strand
GATCTTCTCCATCGGCATCCTGGTCGACGACGCCATCGTCGTCGTGGAAAACATCCATCGCCACCAGTCTCTGGCAGCGCCCGGGGCAACGCTGCGCGAGATCATTCCCGCAGCGGTTGACGAGGTTGGCGGGCCGACGATCCTGGCAACCGCCACGGTGGTCGCGGCGCTGCTGCCGATGGCCTTTGTCTCTGGCCTGATGGGGCCGTACATGAGCCCCATTCCCATCAACTCCAGCCTGGGCATGGGTCTGTCCCTGCTGATCGCGTTCACGATCACGCCGTGGCTGGCACTGCGCCTGCTCAAGCACCATGGGCCTGTCCCGGCCCACCCGGCGGGCGCCGAAGGGCCTCAGCCCCCGGCGGCGGCGCCGTCGCGCAGCCATCGGATCGCACGGCGCGTATTGGCCCCCTTCCTGGGCCAGCCGCGCAAGCGGCTGCTGCTGGGTGCCGGTATCGCCCTGGCGATGCTGTTGTCGATTGGCCTGGCCGGTGTGCAGTGGGTCGTGCTCAAGATGCTGCCCTTCGACAACAAGTCAGAGTTCCAAGTGGTGGTCGATCGGCCGGCTGGTGGCCACCTGGAGGACACGGCCGCGTTGTTGGGCGAGATGGCCCTGTGGCTGGCGCAACAGCCCGAGGTGAAAAATGTCCAGACCTATGCAGGCGCCCCCTCGCCCCTGAGCTTCAATGGATTGGTTCGCCAGTACGACCGGCGCGTTTCGCCCGAACTGGGCGACCTGCAGGTCAATCTGGTGGACAAGGGGCAGCGCAAGGAGCAAAGCCATGCCATTGCCCAGCGCCTGCGCCTCAAGCTTGAGGCCATCGCCCAGGCACACGGCGCCCGCGTGAAGGTGGTGGAGGTTCCGCCGGGGCCACCGGTGCTCAGTCCGATCGTTGCGGAGGTCTATGGGCCCGACGAAGGCGGACGCCAGCAACTGGCCCAGCGTGTCGCGGATGCGTTCCGTGCAAGCCCCGACATCGTCGGTGTGGACAGCACCGTCATGGCCGACGCGCCGAGGGCCCTGCTGCGTGTTCGGCGCCAGCGTGCCGACGCCTTGGGCGTGTCGGTGGCCGCCATTGCACAGACGGTGCAGGACGCTCTGTCCGGCGCCGATGCCGCCTGGTTGCACGATGGTCGGTCGAAGGTGCCGACGCCGGTGCGGGTGGCCCTGCCACGCGTGGCACTCGACGGTCTGGATGCGGTCCTGGCCCTGCCGGTGCGCACCGCATCGGGCGCGCTGGTTGCATTGGCCGAATTGGTCGATGTCGAGCGCGATGTGGTCGACAAGCCGCTGCACACCAAGGATCTGGCCGGCGTGAGCTATGTGGTGGGCGATGTGGGGCGACGCGAACAGGTTGCGCAAATTCCCGACTCGCCCCTGTACGGCCTTTTCGGCATCCGGCCCCAACTGGCCGCCGCGAGCCTGCCCGACACCCCACCACTGGCCGAGATGTGGGTGCGCCAGCCGCCAGATCGGTACCGGCAGTACGCCATCAAATGGGATGGCGAATGGCAGATCACCTATGAAACCTTTCGTGACATGGGCGCGGCCTATGCCGTCGGCCTGGTGCTGATCTACCTGCTGGTGGTGGCGCAGTTTCGCAACTACGTGACCCCCT
>CAYNWR010000638.1:0-1624 GCA_964400915.1 uncultured Burkholderiaceae bacterium | reverse complement strand
TGCCGGACTGGCGGAGCAGCTGGTCGACCAGCGTGGTCTTGCCGTGGTCGACGTGGGCAATGATGGCGATGTTGCGGATGGGCCGCGGGTTCTTGGCTTGTGACATGGGATGGTTCAGGAGGAAGAGGCTGCCGCGATCTCGCGGATTTCGGTGGGGCTGAGCAGTCGATCGGGGATCAACTCGCCAGCGCGGATGTGGGCCGTGCCCAGCAGCGGTCCGCAGCCGCCGCCTGGGGAGGCAAGGCCTGCGGTGCCGGCGGGTGTCGTGTGGACCTGTTGCGGATCGGGGCCGTGCACCCGCACCCGCTCGGTGTCGGCCCAGTCGCCCCGTCGGCGCACGCCACTGAGAAAGCGCCCCGCATCCTCGGGGTTGAGCGTGACGGGCTTGTGACCGGGCAGAAGGCTTTCGGGCCGCAGCAGCGACGCCAGGCGCGCAGGCTCGTCGAGGGCTTCGAACGCCGCCAGGCCCACGGCGCGCGCCACGTCGAAGTGCCCGCTCCGCAACCGGCGCAAGGCCACGAGGTGAGCACCACAACCCAGCGCCTCGCCCATGTCTTCGGCCAGCGTGCGGATGTAGGTGCCTTTGCTCACGGTTGCAACCATTTTGATAGCAGTCGAATCAGCATCGGTGAGCGCCAAGGTCAGATCGAGTTCAAAAACTTCGATGCCACGGGCCTCGCGCGGCACCTCGATCCCCTGGCGGGCCAGTTCGTACAGCGGCCGGCCGTCGCGCTTGAGCGCGCTGTGCATGGGAGGTGTCTGCTGCTGCCGCCCGGTGAAACGCAACTGCAGGGCGCGCAGGGTGTCGGGCCCGATCGGCGGCACGGGCCGCCGGTACACCACCTCGCCTTCGGCATCCCCCGTGCTGGTGCGCACGCCCAGGCACAGCGTGGCCTCGTAGGTCTTGTCGGCTTCCAGTTGCAACTGGCTGAACTTGGTGGCGGCGCCAAAACACAGGGGCAGCACCCCCGTGGCCTGTGGATCGAGCGTGCCGGTGTGCCCGGCCTTTTCGGCGCGCAGCAGCCACTTGCAGCGCTGCAAAGCCTGGTTGCTCGACAGCCCCAGGGGTTTGTCGAGCAACAGCACCCCATGCACGGGGCGCCTGGGCACCCGTGTGCGTTGAGGCGCTTGCATCGACCTACTCCGCGTCCTTGGAACGGGACGCAACGGCCTTGGAGATCAGGGCGTTCATGTCGGCCGCCCGCTCCGTGGTGCGGTCGAACACGAAATGCAGGGTGGGAACGGTGTGGATCTGCAGGCGCTTGAACAGGCCGCTGCGCAGGAAACCGGCCGCCGCGTTGAGCCCGGCTTCGCTTTCCTGGGCGTCACCGCCCAGCACGCTGAAGTACACCTTGGCGTGGGCGTAGTCGGGTGTGACCTCGACGAGGTTGATGGTCACCAAGCCCACACGCGGATCCTTCAGCTGGCGCGCGATCAGCTCCGACAAATCGCGCTGGATCTGGTCGGCAATGCGGAAGCCGCGGTTGGGCGTGGACGACTTGCGGGCGGGCATCAGAGCGAGCGGGCGACCTCTTTGATCTCGAAGAATTCGAGCTGATCGCCTTCCTTGATGTCGTTGTAGTTCTTGAGCTTGATGCCGCACTCGAAGCCTTCCTTGACCTCG
>CAYNWR010000637.1:0-1626 GCA_964400915.1 uncultured Burkholderiaceae bacterium | reverse complement strand
TGCAACGCGCCTACGACCAGTTGATCCACGACGTGGCCATCCAGAACCTGCCGGTGGTGCTGGCGCTGGATCGGGCCGGTCTGGTGGGCGCCGATGGCGCCACCCACGCGGGCGCCTATGACATCGCCTACCTGCGCTGCGTGCCCAACATGGCCATCGCCTGCCCGGCCGACGAGGCCGAATGCCGCGCGTTGCTGTCGACCGCGTTTGCGCAGGACCACCCTGTGGCGGTGCGCTACCCACGCGGCGCCGGTGTGGGGGTGCCGGTGCCCAAATCGCTGGACGCCTTGCCGTATGGCAAGGGTGAACGCCGGCGCACCGGAACCCACCTGGCCATGCTGGCCTTCGGCACCCTGCTGTACCCGGTGCTTGAGGCGGCCGAGCGGCTCAACGCCACGGTCATCAACATGCGGTGGGCCAAGCCACTGGACGTCGAATTGCTGCTGCAGGTGGCCTCGGCACACCCGCTGCTGGTCACGATCGAGGAAGGCAGCGTGATGGGAGGCGCCGGCAGTGCGGTGGCCGAGGCCCTGGCCGCCGCCGGCCAGCAAAGGCCCCTGCTGCAACTGGGCCTGCCCGACCGCTTCATCGAGCACGGCGACCCGGCGCGCCTGTTGTCCCTGCATGGCTTGGATGCCGACGGGATCGTGGCGTCCGTGCAGGCGCGCTTTGGCGGCTTGTCCGAAGCCAACCGGCCCGCTCTCAAAGTTGTAGCAAAAGGCGCTTGATCGCTGCTCGCTGCAGCCGATTCTGATCCGCAGTTTGCGCCGAACAAGGCGTTGTCGGCGCAGCACATCACGCAAAGCCTGCTGGATTGCGCAGGGAAAACCCGCAAGAGGCTGCCAGAGAGCGCTTTCTACAATCGCACACGCTGTTGGTGGCGGCAATCGGGCCGTCACGCGAAGTGTTCTTCAACCTGAGATTCGGAGTGTTCCCCATGGATCGTCGTTCCATCATGAAGCGTGCGGGCATCGCCGGCGTGCTGGCCTCGGGCATTGCCCCGGCCGTGCACGCACAGGCCAACATCCGCTGGCGCATTGCCTCGAGCTTCCCGAAATCGCTGGACACCCTGTTCGGCGTCTGCGATGTGTTCGCCAAGAAGGTTGGCGAGCTGTCGGGTGGCAAATTCACCATCACCACCCACGCGGCTGGCGAGCTGATGCCCGCCTTCGGCGTGCTGGACGGCGTGTCCAACGGCACCGTGGAAATGGCCAACACCGCGCCGTATTACTTCTTCGGCAAGGACCCCACCTACGCACTCGACTGCGCGATCCCCTTCGGCCTCAACAGCCGCCAGATGACCGCCTGGATGTGGGAAGGCAATGGCCTGAAGCTCACGCGCGAGTTCTATGCCAAGGTCGGCATCGTCAACTTCCCGATGGGCAACACGGGTGCCCAGATGGGCGGCTGGTACCGCAAGGAGATCAAGTCGGTGGCCGATCTCAAGGGCCTGAAGTTCCGCGTGGGCGGCTTCGGCGGCATGGTGGCCGAGCGCATCGGTGTCGTTCCGCAGAACATCCCTGGCGGCGAGATCTACCAGGCCCTCGAAAAGGGCACGATCGACGCCGCCGAATGGGTGGGCCCGTACGACGACCAGAAGCTCGGTTTCAACAAGGTGGCGCCTCA
>CAYNWR010000636.1:0-1631 GCA_964400915.1 uncultured Burkholderiaceae bacterium | reverse complement strand
TGGGCGGCTGTCCGTACGCCAAGGGCGCCACGGGCAACGTGGCCACCGAAGACGTGGTGTACATGCTGGCCGGCATGGGCATCGACACCGGCATCGATCTGGACCAGCTGGTGGATGCGGGTGCCTTCATCAGCAGCCACCTGGGGCGCAAGCCCAATTCACGGGCGGCCACGGCCATCCTCAACAAGCGGGTGCCATAGGCGATGTCCGACGCGCAAGTCACCCCCCTGCCCGACAGCGTGCAACGCGTTGCGTCGCTGCTGCGCGACAAGGCGCACCCGCATGCACCGGTGATGCTGAACGATGCCGCCCGCACCGCCCAGCAGGCCGCCGATGCGCTGGGCATCGGTGTGGGGCAGATCGCCAAGAGCATCATCTTTCGGCGCAAGGCGGACAACCGCGCCGTGCTGGTGGTCACCTCGGGCGACCTGCGGGTGGACGAGCGCAAGGTGGCTGCCCTGGTCGGCCTCGGGCAGGGCCTGGGGCGGGCCGATGCCGACTTCGTCCGGCAGGCCACGGGCTTTGCCATCGGGGGTGTTGCGCCGGTGGCTCACACTCAGCCCAGCGTGACCCTCATCGACGAGCGGCTGTTTCGTTTCCCGGAAATCTGGGCCGCCGCCGGCCATCCGCACGGTGTCTTCCGGCTGACGCCGCAGGATCTGGTGGCGCTCACCGGTGCGCCCGTGGCCGATGTCACGCAGGCCACGGCCTGATCGTCGGAAGCGCCTGGCATGGGATTCGAAGTTACTCCTGAATCAATAGCGTATCGGGTCCAGCTGGCGCTCGCTGGCGGCCAGAATCTGCCTTCACCCTGTGTTTCGGTGTGCCGCATGGACCCCCGCACGGGCTGGTGCGAGGGTTGTCTGCGGACCATCGACGAGATCGCCGCCTGGGGAACCATGGACGAGCGTGGGCGCCGCAGCGTGTGGATGAAACTGGAAGACAGGGCACGGCAAATGCCCGCAAGCGGAACATGAAAACCATCACCTTCTACCTCGACTTCATTTCGCCCTACGCGTACCTGGCGTTCGAGCGCCTGCCGCAGGCCATGATGGGGCTGAGCTACCGCGTGGTCTACAAGCCCGTGCTGTTTGCCGCCATGCTCAAGTACCACGGGCAACTGGGGCCAGCGGAGATTCCGGCCAAACGCGATTGGACCTTTCGCCACATTCTTTGGGAGGCGCGCAAGGCCAGCATCCCCTTGCAGTTGCCGCTGGCCCATCCCTTCAATCCCCTGCCGCTGCTGCGCCTGGCGGTTGCACGCGAGGCCTCGGGCGCGCCCAACCGATTTGTGTGCGGGCAGGTCTTTCAGCACGTCTGGCAATCGGGTGCGTCGGCCACCGACGACGCGCGCCTGCAGACCCTGGCCAAGCTGCTCAAGCCGCCACGCGACCCGGGCAGCGAGGAGGTCAAGGCACAACTGAAGGCCAACACCGACGAGGCCATTCAGGCCGGCGCCTTTGGTGTCCCTACCTTTGTGGTCGATGGCCGGGTGTTCTGGGGCTATGACAGCCTGCCGATGCTGAGGGCCGCCGTCGAAGACGACCGCTGGTACCAGGCCGACGGCGATTGGGATGCCGTGCTGAAGATGGGTGTTCAGGTGCAGCGTCCCAAGGCCTGAGCGCCTTTCG
>CAYNWR010000635.1:0-1645 GCA_964400915.1 uncultured Burkholderiaceae bacterium | reverse complement strand
AGGTCGAGACGGCCAAGTGGGCCAAGGCCATCCGCGAAGCGAAGATCGAGCCGCAATAAACGCGCCGGCCCGGCCGCGTCACACACGGCGGATGTCGCCCGGTGCCACACCCGCCCACGCGCGAAACGCGCGGATGAAACTCTTCTCGCTGCGAAATCCCACGTCGGCCGCGATCTGCTTGATGGGCCGGGCGCTGCGCAGCAGCAGCTCGCGCGCGCGCTCGTGCCGCACCTCGTCTTTCAAGGCCTGCAGGCTCGCCCCTTCGTCGCGCAACTGCCGGTGCAGGGTGCGCACCGAGATGTTCAGGCGCGCGGCCAGCCCCGCCGCGTTGTGGGTGGCCTCGGGCCAGGCGGCCAGGGTCTGGCGCACCTGCTGCACCAGCAGGCGGTCGCGCCGGTACTGCAGCACCGTCAGCGGCAGGGCCCGCTGCAGCATCTGGCGCATCGCCACCTCGTCGCGGCGCAGCGGTTGCTCCAGGTAGGCCGCGTCGAAGCGGATTTCCGCGCGCGGGGCGGCAAAGGTCCTCGGGCCCGGAAACATGTGCTCGTACGCATCGGCATGGGCCGGCGCCGGGTAGGGAAAGCGCGCTTGCAGCAGCGGGATGCGCGAATCGATGTACCAGCAGGCCAGGCCGTGAACGTTGCGCAGCACATGCACCAGACAGAACTCGCGCTGCCCATTGAGTCGACCGTGTTCATCGATCCCGATCGCCGCTTCGCGGCCATCGATTTCCAGATGCAGGCTCAGATCGGGCGCGATCAGCCGGTGGTGCCGGCACCACCGTTTCAGGGCCAGCCCCAGGTGGGGGGCGCTCAGTGAGGCGCGGGCCAGCATGCCGTACGAGCCCCAGGGCAGCGGGCGGCTGAAGGCCCCCAGGGCCTCATCGTCCAGGGCCTGCATGGCGGCGCCAGAGAGCAGTTCCATCTGGCGCGCGGTGATGCGGCCATGGGTCTGGCGCAAGTCGGATGGCGCAATCTGTGCCAATCGCAGGGCCGGCAGTGGGTCCACGCCTGCGCGTCGGCACGCTGCGACTATGGTTCGGGCAAACGCCATCGGGGTGGCGGCCTGCGGATGCGGGGTCTTGCGCATGGCCGGAGTGTCCAAGGCTGTGGCACGATTTGCAACCACCAAGACACACGCAAAACGCCCCAAAGGGCCTAAGCTTGCCAACCGGCGCGCGACCGGCCAACGGTGGCGCGCGACTTGGTATCTGCACCCGAGGACGACATGCCCACACTTGAGAGCCAGCTCAACCCGCGATCCGCCGAGTTCCAGGCCAACGTCAGCGCCATGCAGGCCCTGGTGGACGACCTGCGTGTGCAGGTGGCCCTGGCGGCCGAGGGCGGCGGTGCTGCGGCGCGCGCCAAGCACACCGCCCGGGGCAAGTTGCCGCCGCGCGAGCGCGTGCAATTGCTGCTGGATCCGGGCACCCCTTTCCTGGAGCTCAGCCCGCTGGCCGCGCATGGCATGTACCTCAACAAGGACGGTGTGGGCGATGCGCCCTGTGCGGGTGTCATCACGGGCATTGGCCGTGTGAGTGGCGTCGAATGTGTCATCGTCTGCAACGACGCCACCGTCAAGGGCGGCACCTACTACCCGATGACGGTCAAGAAGCACCTGCGGGCGCAGGAGGTGGCGATGCACA
>CAYNWR010000634.1:0-1652 GCA_964400915.1 uncultured Burkholderiaceae bacterium | reverse complement strand
ATAGATGTCGCGGGTGAGTTGTTGGCTTTTCTTCGCCAGCTGATTGATCTCTTCCGAGATGTCCACCGCCGACTCGTTCTGCACGTAACGCAGTTCTTCGATCTTGGATTCCAGCTCAGCAATCGGCTGCTCGAAATCCAGATAACTCTTCTTCGCCAAGAGGGTTCTCCTTCAGGCTCGACGTTCGACCGAAACACCGGATACCACACCCACCCAAGCGCTGCGCCGCGCTTGCCCGGCCCCCATGGGGTGCCCTGTTGTCCGGCGCATCGGGGGGCTCAATACGCAACAGGCAAAGGATCCAGCGAGCGCCAAATATACCAAGTGGCCACGCTGCAATACGGCTGCCAGGCCTGGGCCACCTCACGCGCATCGCTGCGGCTGACGGGATCACCCGAGAAATAGTTCTGACTGATGCCATTGAGCAGCCCGACATCGTCCAGCGGCAGGACGTTGGGACGCATCAGGTGAAAGATCAGGAACATCTCGGCCGTCCAGCGACCGATGCCGCGGATGGCGACCAGCTCGGTGATGATGGCCTCATCGTCCATCGCGTGCCAATCGGACTGGTGAACCGCACCCGAATCGAAATGCAGCGCCAGATCCACCAGGTATTCCACCTTGCGCGCGGACAGGCCTGCAGCGCGCATGTCGTCCACCTTGAGCTTGAGCACCTGGGCCGGCACCATGCGCCGCGGCAACAGCGCAAACCGGTCCCAGACCGACTGCGCGGCCTTCACCGAGATCTGCTGCCCAACGATGCTGCGGGCCAGCGTGGTGAACGCATCGCCGCGCGTTTGCAGACAGGCGTCGCCAAACTTCGGGATGAGGCGTTTCATCACCCGGTCGCGGCGCACCAGGTGGCGGCAGGCTTCTTCCCAATAGTCGGGCGCAGCACCGGCTGGCTCCACCTTGGTGACAGCTTTCTTTCTGGAAACTACAGTTTTTGTAGCAACCATATCAGCAGCCACGCTCGCTACGGGCCAATTCAATCAAAAAAGCTGAAAAAGCCGCCTTCATGCGGCCTCCCAGACTGTGCCTGCGGGCGTGTCCTTGAGCACGATGCCCTGCGCCAACAGATCCTTGCGAATGCGGTCGGCTTCGGCAAAGTTCTTGGAAGCCTTGGCCGCCGCTCGCGCGGCGATCAGCGCAGCGATTTCAACCTCGGAAATGCCCGCATCACCCGCCGCGGCATCGCCATCGCCTGCGGCCGCAGCGACAACCACCTGAATTCGCCGCTGCAAAAAGGCCTTGGGATCATCCTGCAACAACCCCAACACCCCACCCAGTGCCTTGAGAAGCGCCGCACGCTCGGGCGACTTGTTTCGATTGACCTCGCCGGCGAGCTCAAACAACACGGCCACCGCTTCGGGCGTCCCGAAATCCTCGTCCATGGCGGCCTTGAAACGCAGGGCCAGCGGCTCGGCCCAATCGAGGGCAAAGGGCACAGCCGGCGCCACGGCGTCCAGCGCCGTGTACAGGCGCCGCAAGGCGGCCCGCGCGTCGTCCAGGTGGACGTCCGAATAGTTCAGGGGGCTGCGGTAATGCGCCCGCACGATGAAAAAACGCAGGGTTTCCGGCTCGTAGCGCTGCAGCACCTCGCGGATCGTGAAGAAGTTGCCCAGGCTCTTCGACATCTTTTCGTTGTCGAC
>CAYNWR010000633.1:0-1660 GCA_964400915.1 uncultured Burkholderiaceae bacterium | reverse complement strand
GTAGATCGACGCGGGTGCGTCGTCGGCGGTGCCCACGATCCAGATCAGCCGCTCCTTGAGCTCGCCCAGCGTGCGCGCCAGGTTGGTCACCATGAAGTACGGCACGGTCTCGGCCGCGCCGCTGGCCACCTTGGCCACCGTGGCGTTGACGCCCACCGCGTGATCCTTGGGGGCAATCACCGCATGGGCACCCGCCCCATCGGCCACGCGCAGGCAGGCGCCCAGGTTGTGGGGATCGGTGACGCCGTCGAGCACCAGCAGCAGGGGCTGTTCGCCCTTGGCCTCCAGGCCCTCCAGCAGCTCGTCGAGCGAAACCACGGGCGGCCGCTCGGACACCCGCGCCACCACGCCCTGGTGGCCATGGTTGCCACACAGCTGCGACAGGCGCAGCCCGTCGGCATCCATCAGCCGCACGCCGGCGGCCTTGGCGCGATCCACCAACTGGCGCATGCGCGCATCGCGCCGCGAGGGGTCGACATACAGCTCGTCGATGCTGGCAGCCGCCGTGCGCAGGCGCACGCCCACCGAGTGAAAACCAAAAAGGATTCGATGTTTGGCCATGCAGGTCCTCAGGCAGGGGCCACCACACGCCCGGCCTCAAGGGTCAGGCGCTCGTCGCAACGCGCTGCGATCTGGCGATCGTGGGTCACCAGCACCAGGGTGGTGCCGCGCTCGCGGTTGAGCTCGAACATCAGCTCCATCACCTTCTCGCCGGTGGCAAAGTCCAGGCTGCCGGTGGGCTCGTCGGCCAGCAACAGCGCGGGCTCCACCACAAAGGCCCGTGCCAGGGCCACACGTTGCTGCTCGCCGCCCGACAGCACGCGCGGCATGTGCGACAGGCGCTGCCCCAGGCCCACACGGCCCAGCATCTCGCGCGCCCTGGCCCGGGCGCCGCCCACGCCAGCCAGCTCCAGCGGCAACATCACGTTTTCCAGGGCCGTGAGGTGCCCCATGAGCTGAAAACTCTGGAACACAAACCCCATCAGGCGCCCACGCAACTGGGCGCGCGCGTCCTCGTCCACCGCAAACAGATCCTGCCCGGCCACGGTCACGCTGCCCGTGCTGGGCGTGTCCAGGCCGGCGATGATGGCCAGCAAGGTGCTTTTGCCCGAACCGGATGCCCCGACAATCGCCAGGCTGCGTCCCGCAGGCAGGTCGATGTCCACCTCGCGCAGAATGTCGAGCGCGCCAGACGAATCCTGCACCGTCTTGCCCACCTGGCGCGCCACGATCATCGGCTGCGAACCAGCCTCATCAGAAACCTTGTTGTGCATCCTCATCGTCGCAAGCTTATCCGCTCCCTGTTAACCGGCCTCATGCCCGGGATTGTTGCCCGGTCGGTGGGGGCACAGAACCCGCCACGCCCCATCCTCATCGTGGGTGATTCGCTCAGCGCTGAGTACGGCCTGAAACGTGGCACGGGCTGGGTGGCGCTGCTGGGTGAGCGCCTGGCGCGCGAGAAGTTCGCACATCCGATCGTGAACGCCAGCATCAGCGGCGAGACCAGCGCCGGTGGCCGCTCGCGCCTGGGTGCCCTGCTGGCACGGCACCGGCCCGCGGTGGTGGTGATCGAGCTGGGCGGCAACGATGCGCTGCGCGGCCTGGATCTGAAAGCCACGCGCGACAACCTGAACGCCATGGCCGCCATGGCCCAGGAGGC
>CAYNWR010000632.1:0-1664 GCA_964400915.1 uncultured Burkholderiaceae bacterium | reverse complement strand
CCGCGTCGGGTGATTTTGCTGGCCCGTGTGTTGCCTGACCAAGGGCAGCAGCCCCCGACCGTGTGGGGGCAAGCGCTCACAACAGCGCGGCGGCAAGCGCCCCGACTGCACTCACCGGCTCGCGAACCCGAGCGCCAGTTCGCGCGTGAGTTCGGCTGCGCCAATCTCGCGGCAGCCGCTGGCGTTCTGGCCAGACCACAGCGGCGAGAAATCGTCGCGTCCGGCTCGCTCGGCCTGCGCTCGCAGGGGGGCCATGGCGGCCGTGGCAAGCGGAAATTCGGGAACGGTCGCACCGATGGGTCCGATTTCGCGCATCACGCGATTGACGATTCCGCGCGCCGGCCGCCCAGTAAACAGGTTGGTCAGTGCCGTCAGGTCATTGGCCTGGGCGTCTGCAGCACGCTTCAAGGCCGCCCGATGCAAGGGGCTGGTGCTGGCCTCGGGGCACAGAAGATAGGCCGTGCCAACCTGCACGCCCGAAGCGCCCAGTGCCATCGCAGCCCGCACGGTCTGTGCATCGACAATGCCGCCCGCCGCGATCACCGGCACCCCCACCCGACGGACGATCTGCGGCAGCAGGGAAAACAAGCCTTGCTGTGTGTGCAGTGCCGAATGCAGGAACATCCCGCGATGTCCGCCTGCCTCCAGGCCTTGCGCAATGATGGCGTCAACGCCGTGACGCTCCAACCAGATGGCCTCGTCGACGGTGGTCGCACTTGACAAGATCCTGGCTCCCCAGGCCCGTACCCGCTCGATCAGAGACGTCGATGGCAGCCCGAAATGGAAACTCACCACCGCCGGGCGAAACGCCTGCAACACATCGGCAGCAGCCTCTGAGAACGGCGCACGCCCGGGCCCCTGGGGGATGGCCTGCGGATCGATGCCGTGCTCTTTGAAATACGGAGCCAGTGTCTGACGCCAGGCCTGCTCACGCTGAGCGTCCGCGGTCGGTTCGGTGTGGGCAAAAAAGTTCACGTTGTAAGGTCGCTGGGTGCCAGCCTGCAGCGCCTGCAGTTCGGTGCGCAGGGCCTCCAGCGACAGCATGGCGCAAGGCAGTGAACCCAGCGCCCCTGCCTCACAAACCGCGACGGCCAGGTTTGCGCCCTGAACGCCCGCCATGGGCGCCTGGATCAGTGGCATGTCGATGCCCAATAACGATTGCAAGGTCATGAATGGCCTCTGGACGAAAGGGTTCGGTCGTCGCGTGTCCGCCAGTAGCGCTCCATTTCGAGGTAAATGAAGGAAGCGGACCAGGCGATCAGCAACAACCCATTGAGCGCCGCAGTGACCGCGACCAGACGGATCGCCCCTGTCGGCACCACATCGCCGAAACCCAGCGAGGTGTAGCTTTGCGCTGCAAAATAAAAACAGGTGGCGATATCGGCCGAGCCGCCCGGACTGTCAAGCGAGCCGCTGCCCCCCGTGTTGACCAGAAGGAACATGCCGACACCATAGACAGCCACCTCGGCCGCGTGGGCACAGAAGGCGGCCAGCACGACCACCAGCACCCGCAATCGATGCAGGATTCGCAAGCCGGGAAGTCGAGCGTTGAGAAAACTCAAGGCCTCGTAGTGAAGCAAGGTCGACGCTGCAACGGCAAGTGCGCAGACGGCAATGACCAGCCACATGGAGTTCGTGCCAGAAGAAGGATGGTAGGGCGTGTT
>CAYNWR010000631.1:0-1665 GCA_964400915.1 uncultured Burkholderiaceae bacterium | reverse complement strand
GTCGTGATGAAGGGCTACTACACCGTTCGAGCCGAGGCGCCAGGGTGCGCTGCGGCGCAGCGCATCGCGCTGGAGGCGGCCTATGCCCGTGCGCTGGAGGACGTGTTGGGAGGAGGTGCTCAGGCGACCGCCCTGTGCCTGCAAGCGGCTGCGCAGGGCGTGGCCAGCACGGCGGGGCAGCACCTGATTGCCGCACGCGAGCAGGTCGAATCCGCCCTTCAATTGGCCATGCAAGTGCCGCCCGGCTGTCGGTTCTCGATTGGGGTGTGGCGGGCCACGGACCTTTAGTGGCGATACCTTGTGGACATGGGTTGGGGGGCAGCGCCGCTGCTTCGCATTGGCCACGCACAGGGCCTTTGCCAAGCCCATCTCTGAGCGCCCACAATGGCGCCTGCGCCAAACCAGGAGTGCCACTTGAGAAAGAGCGCAGCGCGCCGCGCCCACGTGCAGGCAGAGCAAACCAGACATAGAACAAAACCGTGAAGCGCGACAAAGACTTCCAAACTGGCCGAGGGATCCTGGACGCGTTGGCGCGATTTCCGTGGTGGCTGGGCGTCGGCCTGGCGCTGGTGAGCCACTGGCTCTTGAGCGCACTTGCAACGCGGCCTCTGGATGCCTTGGCAGGGGCAGGCAACGCAGGAAGCACAGTGGGCGTGGCCAGCACATTCGGCCTTGCCGCCGTCGTCAAGGGCCTTGCCACAGGGCTCCAATACGCCATCCCCATCGTGTGCCTGGTTGGTGCAGCGCTGTCGGCGTGGCGCCGCTGGCATCGCGCCAGGCTCCTTGCCGATGCGGCGCAGGGCGAAGGCGGCGCCAGCGTCATCGATGGCATGAGCTGGCAGGACTTCGAGCGCCTTGTCGGCGAGGCGTTTGCGCGCCAGGGTTATGAGGTCGCCGAAACCGTCGCCACGGCCGGTGGCGCGCCGGGCGGCCGCGGCGACGGGGGCGTGGATCTCGTGCTGCGCCGCGCTGCGGTCAATGGCGCTGAGCGCACCCTGGTGCAGTGCAAGCATTGGCGCGCGCAAGCTGTGGGTGTCGATGTTGTTCGCGAGCTCTACGGGGTGATGGCCGCGCGTGGCGCGGCGGCGGGGATCGTCGTGACCTCAGGGCGCTTCACGGAGGAGGCCACATCGTTTGCACAAGGCCGCAACCTGCGCCTGATCGATGGCAAGCAACTTCGAAGGCTGATTCAGCCTCCTGCAGACTCCGCAAAGTCTGACAATCCCGCAAATTCCGCTATACCCGCAGCAACCGCACAAGCTGATCAACAGCACGCCCCCCCGGCTTGCCCCGCTTGCGGCAAGCCCATGGTGCAGCGCACAGCCCGGCGCGGCGCGCAAGCGGGCAGGGCGTTTTGGGGTTGCAGTGCTTATCCGGGGTGCCGGGGCACGCGCAGCTTGTCGCCCGGGCCATAAGGCGCGGCGGCGCATCCACTTGGACCGATCATCTGTGCCGCATTCCATGCCACCGCCAGACAGATCATCCCCAAAGCGCGGCGAGGGCGGGCAGCCCGCGGATTTGCCGCCCCCAGAGCCAAACGCACCCGGCGGGTCCAGACCGCCAGGGGGAACCGCCGCACGGGATCGCGCAGTAAAGGGGTATGACGTCGGGCTTGAAGCGCTGCGTGTCCCGCCGCACTCCATCGAAGCCGAAACCAGCGTGCTG
>CAYNWR010000630.1:0-1674 GCA_964400915.1 uncultured Burkholderiaceae bacterium | reverse complement strand
TCGTATTCGTACAGGCCCTGTTGCGCCTTGGTGGTGCTCTTGATGTGCCATTGCAGCAGCGGCACGCCCAGGGCCTGGGCCACTTCCTCGGCCAGCATGGTCTTGCCCGTCCCGGGTTCGCCCTTGACCAGCAGCGGGCGCTTGAGCGTGATGGACGCGTTGACCGCCAGCATCAGGTCCTGGGTGGCGACGTAATTCTTGGAGCCTTGGAATTTCATGGTGGGCAGCGGCGGACTCGAAGGAGCAGCAGGTTGGAGTGGTGGGCCGCTCGATATAATCGGCGACCTTTTGATTTCGGTCGGATGGCCGCGCCGCCACGCGTCGCGATTGCTCAACCGGCCCGGAGATTGTCCTCGCAAAATGAAGAAGCTGACGCCCCTGCTGTTCTCGGCCCTTGTCGCCTGTGCGACCGTCCTTCCTGCTGCTGCTCAGGATGTGAAAGGTGACGCCAAAGCCGGCGAAAAGAAGATCGCCATGTGCATTGGCTGCCACGGCATCAAGGGCTACCAGGCCAGCTTCCCCGAAATTTATCGGGTGCCGATGATCTCCGGCCAAGGGGCCAAGTACATCGTCTCCGCGCTCAACGCCTACGCCACGGGCGAGCGCAAGCACCCCAGCATGCGCGGCATCTCTGAATCCCTGACCGAGCAGGACAAGGCCGATCTGGCCGCGTTCTACGAAGGGCACGGCAAGGCCGGTGCGGTACCTGCGCCGGCCGCCGCCCCCGCGCCCGATGCCAAGGTGGCCGAGTTGCTGAAGAAGGGCGCCTGTGTGTCCTGCCACGGCGAGAACCTGTCCAAGCCCATCGACCCGTCCTACCCCAAGATCGCGGGCCAGCCGGCCGACTACCTGTTCGTTGCGCTCAAGGCCTACAAGACCGAGAACAACGCCAAGGTCGGCCGCAGCAACGGTGTGATGGCCGGCATCGCCAAGCAGTTCACCAACGCCGAGCTCAAGGAGCTGGCGCGTTACGTGTCCAAGGTGGAAGGCGAGCTGCGCACCGTGCCGCAGGCCAAGTTGCACACGGCGTCGGCGCACTGATGGTGGGCTGGCCCTGCCTGGCCTTGATGGCCGGCAGGCCGCGCATCGCCTGAATCAAACAGCCACCTGCGGGTGGCTTTTTTGTTGTTGGGGCGCAGCCGCACTCAATCCTGTGTGGCGCGGCGGCGCACGGCGTCGATGTAGGCCTCGCCATCGGGGGGGCGCCCGCTGCGCTGGCTTTCCCAGATCATGGCGCCCAGGCACTCCATCACCTCGTGGTGCGCCTGGTGCTGCGATTGGCGCTTGTGGGCCAGCAATTCCACCGCCTGGCGGATGCCGCGCGGCTGGTCGATGCTGCACTGCTCGGTGATGCTCAGGTGCATCGACAGGTGCAGGAAGGGGTTGGTGCGGCCGGCCTCCACGTCAAAGCGCGCAGCCAGCGCGGCCGGCAGGTTGGCCAGATCGCCGTGGTACTCGGGGTGCTCGTCGATCCAGTGCGAAGCTATTGTTTCAATAGCATCCAGCGCTTGTCCGCTGCTCGCCTTGGCGTAAACCGAGCAGAAAAAGCGGCGCACATCGTCCTGGGAGGGGGAAAACAGCATTTCGACATTGTCCAGGAACGCGGGGCGTCGCCACTGCTAGAGTGCCGGCCATGGACAAGACACTGATGGACGAACTGGCCGTGCGCCAGAT
>CAYNWR010000629.1:0-1675 GCA_964400915.1 uncultured Burkholderiaceae bacterium | reverse complement strand
TGGTGCGTCAAGTTGAGCGTGTCCTTGCCGCCGTCCTTGCCCCAGGGCAGGAACCCGGTGTTGTTGCGCAGGTGGCCGGCCGCGGCCGGAGCGCCGAAGGCCGTGGTCTGGTGGGGTGCGCCGGTGGCGTCGCTCGCCTTCACGCGATCCACCTTGCTCCAGTCCACCTGGGCGTTGCCGCCCGTGGTGGCCGCACGCGTCACACCGGCCACGGGGGTGGCCTCGAATTGGGCTGAGAACCTTTCCAGCGCCAGCCCACCCCAGAGGTTGGCTGTGGTGGTGTGCCAGGCGCCCCGCTGTTGTCGGGCGATGAAGCCATTGGCCAGGCGCGGCATGTCGTCCTTCCAGGCGGCGTCGTCCATCACCGCCAGCATCAGGCGTGCGGTGTTCACGTCGCCGTTGGCCATCAACCACCACCAGTAGTCGTCGCGCTCGGTGCTGAACACCAGCTTGGTGCCCTGGTACGACAGGCGCGACTTGAGCACCTGCTGCGCCTCGGCCAGGCGCTGTTCGCGTTGGGGCACATCGGGCACGCGCCGCAGCACGCCCAGCCAGTCGATCACCGTGTGGGTGGGCCATTGATTGGGCGCAATGTTGATGCTGCCCACCATGCGCCCCTGCGCCTTGCCGTAACGCGACAAGGCATCCAGCGCGGCGATCTTGCGCATGTCCAGGTCCTTGCGGGGCGACCACCCATCGCGCTGGATGCGTCCTTCCACAAACGCAATCAGGCCGCGCTCCATCGGCGCCCGCGCCTCGTCGGGCAGGGCGAACGCCGGCTGGATGGCCGCGGCCTCGTGCGTGGCGGCCAGCAGGTAGGCCGTGAGCGTGTCGCTGCCGCGGTTGGCCTCGCCGTCGCGCGGCGGAAAGTAGTGCGCCAGCCCATCGGCGTCCAGGTAGGTGGGCATCTGCGCCACCACCGTCTGCCACAGCCGGGCATCGCGCAGGCCGATGGCCTTGCTGGCCTTTTGTTCCAGGCAGGCGAACGGATAGTTGGCAAACCAGTCGCGCACACCCGGCAGGCCTTCGGCCAGCCGGGGTTGCAGCGCGATGCGCAATCCGCCGCGGCCGGGCAGGGCGTCGGCCGGGGGGGCCACCTCCAGCGCCAGCGGCGCGTCCACCTGCACCAGCGTGGCCTGCTGCACCTGCAGCGGCACCGCGAGCACGATGCGCTGGCGCGCCTTGAGCGCATCGCGCGAGCCGCCCAGCGTGTCCTTGGCTTCGATCTCCCAAAGGATGGCCTCGTTGCGCGTCTGGGCCAGTTGCGCGGGGGCTGTTACCGTCCAAGCGGCTTCGCGCGATTCGCCCGCCGGGATGTCCAGCGTCATCGGATCGAGTTTGAGCAGGGTGGCGCGCGGCGACACCTGCACCTTCATGGCCTTGGCCGTGGTGTTGCGCAACGTGACCTGCGCGCGGTATTCGTCGTCTTCGCGCACCAACGGGGGCAGACCACTGATGATCTGCAAATCCTGCGTGGCGCGGATGCTGGTCTGCCCCGTGCCGAACAGGCCCGCCTGGGCATCGGCCACTGCGACGACCCGAAACGTGGTCAGCGCGTCGTTGAGCGGCACCGTCACCACCGCCTGCCCGTTGGCGTCCAGTTGCACGCGGGGGTTCCACAGCAGCAGCGTGTCCAGCAGCTCGCGGGTGGGGCTCTTGCCACCCCCGCCACCGG
>CAYNWR010000628.1:0-1678 GCA_964400915.1 uncultured Burkholderiaceae bacterium | reverse complement strand
GGACGATCTTGTTGGCGCTCCAGCCGACATCCTCGGCGCGCATGATCTCGTAGGTGTCGCGCGCCTTGAGCACACCATCCTGGTGAATGCCACTGGCGTGGGCAAACGCATTGGCACCCACCACGGCTTTGTTGGGCTGCACCACAAAGCCGGTGGTCTGGCTGACCATGCGACTGGCAGCGACGATGTGCGAGGTGTCGACGTTGACGTTCAGGCCGAAGTAGTCGCGCCGCGTCTTCACGGCCATCACGACTTCTTCAAGGCTGCAATTGCCAGCGCGCTCGCCCAGGCCGTTGATCGTGCATTCCACCTGCCTGGCCCCACCGATCTTCACCCCTGCGAGCGAGTTGGCCACCGCCATGCCAAGGTCGTTGTGGCAGTGCACGGACCAGATGGCCTTGTCGCTGTTGGGGATGCGCTCGCGCAGGGTGCGGATGAACTCGCCATACAGCTCGGGCACCGCGTAGCCCACGGTATCGGGGATGTTGAGCGTCGTGGCGCCTTCATCGATCACCGCTTCGAGCACCCGGCACAGGAAATCGACGTCGCTGCGGTAGCCGTCCTCGGGGCTGAATTCCACATCGCCACACAGGTTGCGCGCAAAACGAACAGCCTGTTTGGACTGCTCGAACACCTGGTCGGGCGTCATGCGCAGCTTCTTCTCCATGTGCAGGGGCGAGGTTGCGATGAAGGTGTGGATGCGAGCACGCTGGGCGCCCGCCAGCGCCTCGGCCGCCCGGGAGATGTCGCGGTCATTCGCACGCGCGAGCGAGCAGATCGTCGAGTCGCGCACGGCACTGGCGATCGCCTTCACACACTCGAAATCGCCATTGCTGCTGGCGGCAAAGCCCGCCTCGATCACGTCGACCTTCAGGCGTTCGAGTTGGCGGGCGATGCGAAGCTTCTCGTCCTTGGTCATCGAAGCGCCCGGCGATTGCTCGCCGTCGCGCAAGGTGGTGTCAAAAATGATCAACGAATCGGACATCACTCACTCCTTCAAGAAAGTTACTGGTGCCGGCATCGGCAGCAGCCCCAGAAACAAAAAGGCCCGCTGCATCTGCAAGCGGGCCTTTGGAAAATTGGTGAACGCGTACGCTACCGTCTCCGCCCGCAGGTGGATGCCAGTAGCAGCAGTTCAATTGACTTCATGGAACTGAATATAGCAGAAAGCGGGCGGCGGTGGCTCAGGGTGCTGAGACCTCACGAAAACACGGCAAGGACAAGCGCGATCAGCATCTACGTCCCGACGGCTTGACGCCCCGTTGGAGACTGGCTCACGCCGCTCAGCGATGCAGGCCGCGTTCATCGGGCTCGTCGGTCGAGGTGCTGATCACACTGACCTGTTTGCCCTTGGCCCTGCGCCAGGCATAGACAAAATACCCGCTGACGCCGTAGATCACGAACATCAGAAACAGGACGCTGGGCGGATCGATGTTGATGACGGCAATCCCCAGGGCGATGAGCACGATCACCACAAAAGGGACGGACTTCTTCATCTGCACGTCCTTGAAACTGTAGAAGGGCACGTTGGTGACCATCGTCAAGCCCGCGTACAGGCACACCGCAAACATCGGCCAAGCCAGCGCTGTGCCCTTGAGGCCCATGTCGTCGGCGATGAAGATGAAGCCCGCGACCAGCGCTGCCGCGGCGGGCGACGGCAAGCCCTGGAAATAGCGCT
>CAYNWR010000627.1:0-1678 GCA_964400915.1 uncultured Burkholderiaceae bacterium | reverse complement strand
CGAGCAGCACGATCAGCGCCACCTGGCGCATGTAGGTCGACTTGCCGCCCATGTTCGGCCCCGTGATGACGGCCATGCGGGTTTTGGCCGACAGGCGGGTGTCGTTGGCGATGAAGGCCGTGCCGGTGCTTTCGGCCAGGCGCGCCTGCACCACGGGGTGCCGGCCGCCGCTGATGTCGATGCAGGGTTCGGCGCAGAACTCGGGTGCTCGCCAGTCGAGGGTGGTGGCGCGTTCGGCCAGCGTGCCCAGGGTGTCCAGCGTGGCCAGGGCCGACGCCAGCGCGGTCAAGGGGGCCAGCCAGGCATCCAGTTGCAGCAGCAGTTCATCGAACAGCAGCCGCTCGCGCGCCAGGGCCCGCTCCTGGGCCGACAGCGCCTTGTCCTCGAAGGCCTTGAGTTCGGGGGTGATGAAGCGCTCGGCGTTCTTCAGGGTCTGGCGCCGGCGGTAGTCGGGCGGCACACGCTCGAGCTGGCCCTGCGTGACTTCGATGAAGAAGCCGTGAACGCGGTTGTACTGCACCTTTAGGTTGGCAATGCCCGTGCGCTCGCGCTCGCGGGCCTCCATCGCCAGCAGAAAGGCGTCGCTGCCCGTCTGGATCAGGCGCAGCTCGTCCAGGTCGGCGTCGTAGCCCTGGGCGATCACACCGCCTTCGCGCACCAGGGCTGCGGGCTCGCTGGCAATGGCACGGTGCAGCAGGTCGCCACAAGCCCTCAAAACACCGTCCTCGCCAAACATTTGAGAAAAATAGGGCGTTAGCGAGCGCCAATCCTTGCTGATTTGCTCTGATTTTTGTAGTGTCCAGCGCAAGGCCGCCAGTTCGCGCGGGCGCACCTGGCGCAGCGCCAGGCGCGCGGCGATGCGTTCGACGTCGGCGATGCCCTTGAGATCCTCGCGCAGGCGGCGCCAGATATCGCCCTGACGCAGCGCGCCAATGGCGGCGATGCGTTCGCGCGCCACGGTTCGGTCGCGCTCGGGGCTGAGCATCCAATGGCGCAGACAGCGGCTGCCCATTGCGGTGACGCAAGTGTCCAGCAGCGAGAACAAGGTGGGTGCGGCTTCGCCGCGCAGCGTCTGAGTGAGTTCCAGGTTGCGCCGCGTGGCCAGGGGCAGGTCGATGTGGGTGTCGTTGCGCAGCACCCGCACGGACTGCAAATGGCGCAGGGCCTGCCCCTGGGTGTGCTCGGCGTAGGCCAGCAAGGCCGCCGCCGCTGCTTGCGCCATGGGCAGGTCTTGCGCGCCCCAGGCGGACAGGCTGCTGGCGCCCAGGCGTTCGCACAACTGGCGCTGGCCCAGGGCGGTCTCAAACTGCCAGGGCGGGCGCTCGGTGAGCAGGCTCTTGCCCTGGGCGTGCCCCAAGGCCGCCAGCACCTGCAGCAGCATCTGCCGCGTGCTGGGCGGTGTGCCCTGCGGGATCAGGATTTCTCCGGCGTCGATGCGGGCCAGCAGCGCGGGCAAGTCGTCCACCGCACTTTCGGCCATTTGCACCTGCGACTGCGTGAGCGAGAGCCAGGCCAGGCCCCAGTGGCGTCGTGGGCCTTGGTGCAGCGCCAGCAGCACCGCATCGGATTTTTCGGCCAGCAGGGCGCTGTCGGTCAGCGTGCCCGGCGTGACGACCCGAACCACCTTGCGCTCCACCGGGCCCTTGCCCGTGACCTCGCCCACCTGCTCGCAGATCGC
>CAYNWR010000626.1:0-1686 GCA_964400915.1 uncultured Burkholderiaceae bacterium | reverse complement strand
AGCTTGGCTTGACGGTGGTCCGCGCAGATCAGATTGGTGAGCCAGGCATGATTACGACGCAAGTGCTTGAGTACTTGAAGCGATCCAGTCTGGCAATCGCCGACCTCTCGTACCTAAATCCAAACGTCTTCTATGAAGTCGCACTGCGTCATGCACTGCGTCTGCCCGTCGTCCAATTGATACGGAAGGCGGACCTGACCTGCTCCCCACCAGCCGTACCAGTCTGAAGTTAGTGAAGTCCGTCAACCACCAGGAGAATGACGGACATGAAGAAGAGCAGATTCAGCGAGGAACAGATCATTGGGTTCCTGCGACAGGCCGAGG
The DNA here is from genome assembly GCA_964400915.1 of uncultured Burkholderiaceae bacterium. Lineage (GTDB taxonomy): Bacteria > Pseudomonadota > Gammaproteobacteria > Burkholderiales > Burkholderiaceae_C > CAYNWR01. The sequence continues at coordinate 1,362 of CAYNWR010000626.1, read as the reverse complement.
CGGGCATGCCGATCAGGGAGCTGTGCCGCAACGGCGGTTTCAGTGACGCGACGTTTTACAAGTGGCGCGCCAAGTTCGGCGGCATGCAGGTGTCTGAAGCGCAGCGCCTGCGCGAGCTCGAATCCGAGAACGCCAAGCTCAAACGGTTGCTGGCCGAGGCGCACTTGGACATGCACGCGCTCAAGAGCGTTCTGGGGGTAAAGCGCTAGCCCCACAAGCCAGGCGCGAGGCGATCCGGATCATGGTCAGCGAACACCATCTGTCCGAACGCCGCGCGTGCCGTCTTGTGGGGCTCTCCCGCGATAGCTATCGCCATCCGCCGCAGCTCGATGAGGCCACGCAGGATCTGCACGAGAAGATCGTGCAGATCGCGCACGTGCGTCGCCGCTTTGGCTACCGGCGTATCCACGACCTGCTGCGCCCGCAGTTTCCCGAGGTCAACCACAAGCGCGTGTACCGCCTCTACCGGCAAGCCAACCTGGCTGTGCGCCGTCGCAAGAAGGGCAAGCGCCTCATCAACGAACGTGTGCCGCTGCAACTGGCTCGCACGGTCAACGAGGTCTGGAGCATGGATTTTGTGAGTGACAGCCTCGCGGGCGGCCGGCGTCTGAAGTACCTCACGGTGGCCGACGACTTCAGTCATGAGAGCGTGGACATCGTAGTGGACTTCGGAATCTCGGGCCAATACGTCACCCGCGTTCTGGACCGCGCTGCGCTGTTTCGAGGGTATCCGCAGGCCGTGCGAACAGACAACGGCCCAGAGTTCACCAGCCGGGCATTCATGGCATGGGCGCAAGCTCATGGCATACGACACATCCTGATCCAGCCGGGGCGCCCCATGCAGAACGGCTACATCGAGAGCTTCAACGGCAAGTTCCGTGACGAGCATTTAAACGAGTGCTGGTTCGAGACCTTGCATCAGGCCAGGATGGCCGTGGCAGCCTGGCGATCAGACTACAACGAGGTCAGGCCGCATAGCAGCCTGGGGCGCATTCCACCGGCTCGCTTCGCCGAGCTGCATCGCCCGCGCGCTGGCGATGCAGCTCAATTCCCATCAACACCAAAATCCATCGAGTAATCTTCAACCCGGACTTCCACTTTTGATTGGTACGCCGGAAAGGGGCAGGTCATTTGCGGCGGGCTTTCGAGCCAATGCCTGGTACGCAAACTCAAAGAGCGGCCATCAGGCCCCAGACTCGTTGGGTCTGGCCCCAACGCTTGGCACTGGCTCCAGACCTTGAATCCCCACCTGTTCGGTGAACCGCTTGCTGATGCAGGAGCTTGAATGCGACGTGGGTAGCCGACATCTGCGCAGCACCCATACCTTGGCACAATGCCTCAATGAGCTCCCTCGGACAGCTT
>CAYNWR010000625.1:0-1686 GCA_964400915.1 uncultured Burkholderiaceae bacterium | reverse complement strand
CGCCGAAGTCGGTGCCGCGCACGCCACCCACGGCGCGCCGGGTGCGGATCTCGAACCGGCTGCGTGGCGTGGGCAGGGGGGTGACGGTGGCATCGACACGGCCGCGATCGAGCTCGATGCGCGATTGCGCGTGGCCCGGCGCGGGCGCGTGGCGCAGCTCGCTCAAGCGCGCCTGTGTGCCCGAGGCCAGGCGCAGCACCGAGCCGTCGGCCAGCCGCAGCGTGGCGAAGCCGCCTTCGGCGACCTCGATGAGTGCGCCTTCTTCAATGCGTTCGCCGACCCGCAGCGCGGTGGTACCGCCAGCGCTGCGGGCGCTCACCGTGCCGGTCACGTGCAGCACCTGCGCCGTGGTGGCCGGAGAGCGCAGCAGCGCCGCCGGAATCGTCAAAAGGCTGCCTGGCATGAGGCGGCGGGGGTTGCGCACCTCGTTGAGTGCTTGCAACTGCCGCCACTGCGAAGGGTCTTCGAGGTAGCGCTGGGCCAGGTGGTAGAGGTTGTCGCCGGGCTGCACCGTGTGCACCAGTGCCTGCTGCGCCAGCGCAGGCCAGGCCGGCGCCAGCAGCAGCGAGCAGCACAAGCGTGAGGAGATTCGCATCATCAGACCGTGGCTTTGGCGGGCGCCAGGCTCATGTCCTCAAGCCGGTAGCCGTGGTTGTAGATGGAGACGAGCCGGTAGCCGGACTCGGCGCGCAGGCGCAGCTTGCTGCGCACGTGCGACATGTAGACGTCCAGCGAGCGGGAGGAGATGTCCGCGTCGATGCCCCACACCGCCTCGATCAGGTGCCCGCGCGAGAGCAGGCGCCCCAGGTTGCGGAACAGGATGAGCGCGAGGTCGAACTCTTTGGTGGGCAGCGCGGGCACCTCTTCGCCGTCGATCCACACGCGGCGATCCTGCGCGAGAAAACGGTAGGGCCCCCACTGGTGTTCCTTGGGCGGCAGCGAGTGGCCTCCCCGGCGCAGCAGCGCCATCAGGCGCGCACGCAACTCGCCCACGCGCGCGGACTTGACCATGTAGTCGTCGGCGCCGCAGTTCAGCCCCTCGATGATGTCGCGCTCATCGCTGCGGTTGGTCATCATCAGGATGGGCATCGGCGCCACCGCCATGTTGCGGATCGAGCGGATCACCGCCGGGCCGGAGATGTCCGGCAGTTCCCAGTCGACGATGAAGAGGTCGAAGGTTTCGCGCGGCAGCATCCTGAGCAAGGACTGGCCGTCTGAAAACAGGTGGCAGTCGTGGCCCATGGATGCCACCACGGCTCGCACCAGGTCCAGTTGGGCTGGATCGTCATCTACGGCTGCAATGCGCATGGGGAACGGGAGGCTGTCTTTTTGTTGGTGAAAAGGAAAAAACCCTGAGCGGTATGCCCGAATGTATCGAGGTGTATGAAGCTGCGCTTGATCTTTGACAATGTTTTAAGAAATACACCATAGGGGTATGAAGATACAATGCCGAAAAGCACGATCGTTCTATTTGTAATGCCAATACCCGGTGCAAGCAGCTCGAATGGGGGTGCTGGTATCGCGGGCATACAATGCCCAAGTTGACGTGCACGTCAATCGTGCCGCCTCATTTTTTCCAATCAATCAGGAGCAAACCAGCATGAAGGTTCTCATCCCCGTCAAGCGCGTGGTGGATTACTTCGTCAAGGTTCGAGTCAAGTGCGTTGGCACGGGCGTGGACATCGC
>CAYNWR010000624.1:0-1686 GCA_964400915.1 uncultured Burkholderiaceae bacterium | reverse complement strand
GGATCGCGTTCGAGGTAGTAGCGATCCTTGAAGGTGCCGGGCTCGCCTTCGTCGATGTTGACCGCCATCACCCGCGGCGCGGGCTGGTCGCGCACGATCCGCCATTTGCGCCCCGCCGGAAAACCGGCACCCCCCAGGCCGCGCAGCCCCGATTGCTCCAGCTTGGCGATCACCGATTCCACCGACACCTTGCCCTCGGCAATGGCGGCCGGCAGCGCGTAGCCGCCCGCCGCCCGGTAGGCGTCCAGGTCGATGTAGTCCATCGGTGCCCGGGCGTCAACGCGCTGCCCGTTCAGCACCGCTTCGATGCGGTCCGCCGTGGCCGGCCCGAACGCGTGCTGATGCACCGAGCAGGCCGGTGCCTGCTCGCACCGTCCGATGCAGGGTGCGTGTTCGACCACCACCTCGCCGCTGCGTTCAAGGCGCTGGGCCTCGGCGTGCAAGGCCCCGGCGCCGGCCATCTGGCAGGCCCATCCATCACAGATTCTGACTTTTATTGGCCCTTTGCGATCGTCATTGCTTGATGTATTGCTATCAATTTCAAAGTGATGATAGAAGCTGGCGACCTCGAAGACCTCGGTCATCGGGATGTTCATCAGGCGCGCCAGCGCCACCAGCCAGGCCTCGGGCAGGCGGCGCCATTCGTCGTTGACCACGTGCAGGTATTCAATCAGGCGGTCGCGCTGGAGTTTGTCGTGGCCGTGGGCCAGCAGCAGCGCGCGCAAGCGCTTGAGGGTGTCGGGGTCGGGCTGACGGCCCTTGAGCTGTCGCAGGCGACGCAAACTGCCCTTGAGTTCATCGGGCGTGGCCAGCGTCTGGGCCGGCGCGGCGAGCGTGGCGGGCGGGCGATTCATCCGGTCTCCTGCTGTTGGCGACGGCAGGTCGCGTCGCTCGCCGCAATCTTGCCAGAGCGATGCCTTGCGTGGGAGGGTCGTTTTGCCCGCGATAATTTCGGGTATTCAAGGGATTTATGGAAACGATAAACAAACCAGGTCAGACGATCCGCTGGAGCGGCCATGGCGCGTGACGCCACCCTGCGCCAGCTCAAGGTCTTCGAGTCGGTGGCGCGGCACTTGAACTTCTCGCGGGCAGCCGAGGAGCTGCACCTGACACAACCGGCGGTGTCGACCCAGATCCGCATGCTGGAGGAGCATTGCGGCGTGGCCTTGTTCGAGCAACTGGGCAAAAAGGTCTACCTGACACCGGCCGGTGTCAAGATGCTCCACCACGGGCGGATCATCATCGAGCAGTTTCGCGAGGCTCAGCAGGCGATGGCCCAGTTTGCCGACATCGCGGGCGGCACGCTCAACATCTCGATCGTGAGCACGGGTGACTACTTCTTTCCCCACCTGCTGGCCGAATTCACCAAGCGTTACCAGGACATTCACCTGAACCTGCAGGTGTCCAACCGCGAGCAGCTGCTGAGCCAACTGGCGCACAACCGCACCGATGTGGCCGTGATGGTGCGGCCGCCGCAGGACCGGGACCTGAGCTACGAGCCGTTTGCGCCGCATCCCTATGTCATCGTCGCGGCGCCGGGCCATCCGCGCGTCAACGAGGCCGGCATCGCCCTGAACACGCTGGCGGGCGAGTCGTTCATCGCCCGCGAGGATGGGTCGGACACCCGCGCCGCCATGAAGGAGAGCTTTTCCGGCCGCCTGGACGATTTCAAGCTGGCCATGGAAA
>CAYNWR010000623.1:0-1695 GCA_964400915.1 uncultured Burkholderiaceae bacterium | reverse complement strand
CGGCGCCGCAATTGGGCGTGCGGCACACCAGGCGTCTCAAGGGCGTGGACGCCGTGCTGCGCAGCCGCTGGAGCGATGGTGTGGCGCTGCCCGACGAGATCGGTGTCACGCCCGCGGTGTCGCCCAAGTTCCCGAACATTTCCATTCCTTATGGCGCGCTGGTGCCGACGCGTCTGGACGGGCTGCTGGCCTGTGGCCGTCATGTGTCGTGCGATCGCAATTCGCACGGCTTCATGCGCGAGATTCCGCAGTGCTGGATCACGGGACAGGCCGCCGGTGCGGCTGCGGCCCTGGCGGTGCAGGCTGGTGTTGAGCCCCGTGCGGTGGACATAAAGGCCTTGCAGCAGGCCCTGTTGGCGCAGGGCGTGTACCTGCGCCCGGACGTCAGTGCCGAATCAAGTCCTGAAATGCTGCACCATGCCCCAGCCGCATGAACACGACCACCACCCCCACACCCGCCCCGGTGCACGACGACGCGTTGGGCAAGGACGCGGGCACCGTCAGTGCGCTGGACCGCGGCCTGGCCCTGCTCGATTGCTTTCGCGGCGGCGAGCGGTCGCTCAGCCCCACCGAACTGGCCCGCCGCACCGGCATTCCGCGCCCCACCGTCACCCGCCTGGCCGCCACGCTTCAGGCTCGCCAGTGGCTGCAATCCGAGCCCGACGGCGAGGGCTACCGCCTGGGGCCGGGCATCGTCGCGCTGGCGCGCGACTACCTGTCGGCGCTGGATGTGCGGGCCGCTGCACGCACACCCATGCAAGGCCTGGCCGACCTGACCGGCGGCTCGGTCTACCTGGCCCTGCGCGACGGCTTGCACATGGTGATCGTCGAAGCCTGCCGGGCGCGCTCGACCATGCTCACGGCGCGTCTGGATGTGGGATCTCGCGTGCCGCTGCCCAACTCGGCCCTGGGCCGGGCCTGGCTGGCGGCCAGCGGCGACGCCTCGCGCAGCGCCGTGGAGACCGAGCTGGCGACCCTGCACGGCAAGGACTGGCCCCACTTCAAGAAGGGACTGGACACGGCCCTGCTGCATGGCGCCAAACAGGATGGTGTGTACCGATCGGTGGGTGAGTTTCACCGCGAGATCAATTCGGCCTCGGTGGCGATGCGCGCGCCCGATGGCACCATCTATGCCTTCAACTGCGGCGGCCCGGCCTATGCCTTCGTGAAGTCGCGCTTGCAAAGCGTGGTGGCCCCCGCGCTGCTGGACATGGCGCACCGCGTGGCGCACGCCACCGGCGGCCAGGTTTTTGTGCCGGTGGTGCCCAAGGTGCCGCGCAAACCCAAGATCGCCGGCGCATGAAACTCACCGACGACGAGAAAGCCATGCGCGACGGGCGCGACGGCCCGACCATCGCGCGCGCCATGGATCTGCTGATCCGGTATGGCAATGCCCTGGGTGCCGAGGATTTTGTGGAAACCCGCAACGTCTGCGGCACGGTGACGGCCACCACACCGTTCATGCGCGAGTTCGCGATGCGCGCACTGGAGCAGCGCACCCACGACGCGCCCAACCTCGACAGCGCCGAAGCGCTGGACACGGTGTTTTCGGAGTTCAACCTGGACAGCGCCGAAACCGTGCCCCTGCCCGGCCGGGTTCGCGCCTTCAGCTCGCACCTGCAATTGGGCTTCGATCCACACCACCCCGAGTTGATGGGCGTGAGCGAACAGACCGTGGCCTTCTATCGCAAGAGC
>CAYNWR010000622.1:0-1696 GCA_964400915.1 uncultured Burkholderiaceae bacterium | reverse complement strand
GGCCACCAACGAGAACGATGTGCTCGACGAGTTCTTCCGCACCGGCGTTTACCGCGTGCGCGGCGGCGCTGACACCTACGAGACATCCAGCCCGTCGATGGACATTTCCAAGGCCAGCAACTTCGAGCGCTTCGTGTTCGATCTGGTCGGCCGCGACGCGGCGCGCTGCAAGGACCTGTTTGGTGACCAGCTGGCGCGCACCGGCCGGTTCGATCTGTCGGCCGACCCCTGCTTTGCGCACGCGGCCACGCGCTACGGATTTGCCAGCGGGCGCAGCACCCACGCCGACCGTGTGGCCACCATCCGTGACACCTGGACGCGCCTGGGCCAGATGATCGACCCACACACGGCCGATGCGCTGAAGGTGGGGCGCGAGCAGGCTCAGGCCGGGGTGCCGATGATCGTGCTGGAAACAGCCCTGCCCATCAAGTTTGCATCGACCATCGCCGAGGCCACGGGGCGCGAGCCCGATCGGCCCGCCGCCTACGAGGGCATCGAAGCGCTGCCGCGCCGTGTGCAGGTGATGAAGCCCGATGCGCAGGCCGTCAAGCGCCTGATGGCTGAGGCTTGTGCGTGAGCGACTTGGGGCGCACATGAACGTGGTGGGTTTTGCGGGGTACTCGGGTTCGGGCAAGACCACGCTGGTGGAGCGGCTGATCCCCGAGCTCAAGCTGCGCGGGCTGCGGGTTTCGGTGGTCAAGCACGCGCATCACAAGTTCGACATCGATCACCCGGGCAAGGACACCTACCGGCACCGCGAGGCCGGTGCCTTCGAGGTGGTGGCCGCCTCCAACCAGCGCCTGGTATTGATGCGCGAGTTCGAGCAGCCCAGCGAGTTGTCCGTGCATCACCTCATCGCCGAGTTGTACGACGGGGTGGATTGGGTGTTGGTGGAAGGCTTCAAGAGCAGCGACCTGCTCAAGGTCGAGGTGTGGCGCGGCAGCGGTGCGGGCACCGTCGAAACCGGGACGGCTTTGGCGCAGCGCCTGCCGGTGCGTTATCCCGATGACGAGTTCATCGTGGCCGTGGCCACCGATGCACCCGAGGCCTTGCCCATTCCCACCGCGCTGCCCTGCCTGGATCTGAACGACCCGGGGTCTGTGGCGGATTGGTTGTGCGCGCAGGGCAGCCGCTTCGAGTACAACCCCGAGCTTCACTTGCTGGACGCACGATGACGACGACCGCCCGCCCTCCCTTGGCTTCGCTGGAAGAAGCGCTGTCGCAGGTGCTGGCACCACTGGCCGGCCCCTTGGGCGACGAGCGCATCGAATGGGTGGACACCTTTGACGCCGACGGCCGGGTGCTGGCGCGCGACGTGACCTCGCCGCTGCAGGTTCCGCCGCAGGACAACAGCTCGATGGACGGTTACGCCCTGTGTGCGGCCGACGTGGCGGGCGCCAGCGCCTCGTCGCCCGTGGTGCTGCCGGTCAGCCAGCGCATCGCGGCCGGGCAGGCGGCCCAGGCCCTCGCGCGTGCCAGCGTGGCACGCATCTTCACGGGCGCGCCGATGCCCGAAGGCGCCGACGCTGTCCTGATGCAGGAGGACGCGCAGGTGCTGGCGCCGGACGCGGGCACCGCTTCAGCCGATGGCCTGCCGGTGCGCATCGCCGTCAGCAGCCCCGTGGCACCTGGGCTGTGGGTTCGCCGTTCGGGCGAGGACATCGTGCGCGGCGCCACCGTGCTCGCCGCCGGCCGG
>CAYNWR010000621.1:0-1700 GCA_964400915.1 uncultured Burkholderiaceae bacterium | reverse complement strand
TGGGGGTACAGGCGTTCGACCCACCGCTGCTCAGGGCAGCTCGCGGTTGACGTCCGGCGCAGCGCCCTCGCGCGGTCCGACCGTCCCCAGGCGCTGCCGCAACGATTGCGGCTGCCCGGTCAGCACGGCGGCGTAGACCGTTGTGTTGGCCAGAACCTTCTTGACGTAGTCTCGTGTCTCGTTGAAGGGGATGTTCTCGGCCCAGATGGCGGCATCCAGGGTGGGGCCGTTGCGCCAGGCGCGCGGCCGCCCAGGCCCTGCGTTGTAGGCAGCGGCCGCCAGGGGCATCGATCCCTGGAAATCGTCAAGCACCAGCTTCAGGTAACCCGTTCCGATGGCAATGTTGGTTTCGCGGTCGTTGATCTGTCCGGGTGTGAAATCGCTCAGGCCAATCTTGCGGGCGGTCCATCTGGCGGTGGCCGGCATCACTTGCATGAGTCCCGATGCGCCCACGTGGGAGCGGGCGTCCATGATGAAGCGGCTTTCCTGGCGGATCAGTCCGTAGACGTAGGCGGGATCGAGCCCGATGCTTTGCGCGCGCTTGACGACCGAATCCCGAAAGGGCATGGGGTAGCGCTGCTGCACGTCGAAAGCGTCTGCCGTGCGTTCGCTGGTGTTGATGCAGCGATCCCAGACCTCGCGCGAACACGCCAGGTCGGCCGCAGCAAGCAGTTCGCGCTCGTTCATTCCACCGGCCTGATGCAGGTTGGTGGTGTAGTTCCATTCCCTCACACCTTCGGGCCGCAAGCCGATGCGGATGGCGTGCAAGGCGCGTTGCAAGCCCTCGTTGGCCTGCGCCCGCGCACGTTCCTCGTCGGTCAAGGGTGCCGGGCCGGGGGGAATCACGATGCGTTGCCCGACGGCTTCGGCGGCCATCTGTTCGTAAAAGCCGCGGACACCTGCCATTCGCGCCAGTCCGGACTGCGCGAGGCTGCGTTCCTCGTCGGTCCTGGCCAATGCCAATTGCGCCCGCCAACGCCAGAACGACCAGCCCGGGTCGGCCAATGAGGCGTCGCCCAGTCCATTGATCGCGGAGAGCACGGCTTTCCAATCCATGGCACGCAAACTGGCGCGCACCTTCCAGGCCAGCATGTCCTCGCTCAGGTCGGACATGCGCGTGACTTTGGCAAATGCCTTGCCAGCCTGTGCGTCCAGCCGCGTGGCCCAGGCCTTGCCAATCGCGCCCCAGACCCAGTTGCGGTCCTCGTTGTCCAGCAGGCGGCCCCAGCGTGATTCCAAAGCCTCGGCGGTGGCTTCGGGGTCGCTCGCCGCGGCCCGGGTCAGCGCGAGGACCACCAGGGGCGCCTGCTGACGTGTGCCCGCCACGCGCCGGCTCAGGAAGCGCATGGGGTTTTCGTGCAAGTCCGGAACCAAGGCGGCCATTTCAGGCGCTACACGCTCCAGGGCGGCGCGGGCAGCCCTGGGCCTGTTGTTTTCGATGGAAAGCCGGGCCTTGCGCCAGAAATCTGCGGGCTCCAGGCGCCTGGCCCCCAGCAGCCGCTCGGCAGCCAGGAGACAGCCGTCGTCGAGGTCGCGTTGTGCATGCCAGTTCTTGCGCACCTGGGCCACCGATTCGTCGGGCACCGGGTTGCCACGTTCGAGAGCGCCGGCCACTGCATAGCAGCGAACCTCGCGGTCGTCGTTCATGCGATAGCTGGGGTGCTCTTCAAGGAAGGTGGACCAATCGCGCCGGTTGCCCA
>CAYNWR010000620.1:0-1715 GCA_964400915.1 uncultured Burkholderiaceae bacterium | reverse complement strand
GGGCCGGAACGCGTGGCGGGCTTATCGGGCACGCCAGGCGCTCACGGACTGCGCCCAATAGGGCAAGCGCGCGTGGTCGCTCAGGTCCACCTGCAGGGGTGTGAGCGTGACGTGTCCCAGGGCCGATGCGTGGAAGTCCGTGCCTTCGGCATCGTCCTTTGCGGGCCCGGCGCCGCCGATCCAATACATCGTCTCGCCACGGGGATTGGCCTGGGTGGTCACCCGTTCGGCGGCGTGCCGACGGCCCAGACGGCACACCCGCACGGGCAACAGCTCGGCATGCGCACGGCTGGGCACATTGACATTGAGCAGCCAGGGCTCGGTCTGGCCGGACTTCAGTGTGGGCAACAGGTCGGCGACCAGATCACGGGCAACACGCGCGGCGCTGTCCAGATGCCGCCAGCCCTTTTCGATCAGCGAAAACGCGATGGCGGGGACACCAAACAGGTAGGCCTCCATGGCCGCGCCCACCGTGCCCGAGTAGATCGTGTCGTCGCCCATGTTCGCGCCATTGTTGATGCCGGACACCACCAGATCGGGTCGGTAGTCCAGCAGTCCCGTGAGGGCGATGTGCACACAATCGGCCGGTGTTCCATTGAGGTACCGCACCCCATCACCTGCCGGGTACACGTACAAGGGCGCGTGCAGGGTGAGCGCGTTGGACTTCGCGCTGTTGTTCAGTTCCGGCGCAACCACCTCGACCTGCGCCAAACTGGCAAGGGCGTCGCGCAGGGCAAGAATGCCGGGCGCCTGGTAACCGTCGTCATTGGAGATGAGGATGCGCATCCGGTGCTTTTCGTGGAGTGGGCGGCCGATTGTAGGCAGCACACTGACACCTTGGCGGCATCTGGGCCATCGCCCGACGCGATCGCATCTCTATGATGCGCACTTTTGCCCGCGAGGAGATCCCCATGCACGCCTGGGTCTGTGAAACCCCCACTGGACTGGACGCTGTCGTCTGGAAAGAAAGCCCCACCCCGCAGCCGGCCGCCGGTCAGGTGCTCGTGGAAATCCGCGCTGCGAGCCTGAACTTCCCTGACTTGCTGATCGTCCAGAACAAGTACCAGCACAAGCCCGAGCCGCCGTTTGTGCCCGGCTCCGAATTTGCTGGTGTGGTGGTCGCCGTGGGCGACGGCGTGACCCACCTGCGCGCGGGCCAGGGCGTGGCCTGCCTTGTGGGCACCGGTGCCTTTGCCACCCATGCCATCGTGGCCGCGCAGGCCTGCATTCCCTTGCCGCCAGGGGCAGACATGGCTGAGGCCGCTGCGCTGCCGCTGATCTACGCCACCTCGCACCATGCCCTGATCGACCGCGGCGCACTCAAGGCCGGCGAGACCGTGCTGATCCTGGGTGCAGCCGGTGGTGTCGGCACCTCGGCCATTCAGATCGCCAAGGCCTTGGGCGCGCGTGTCATCGCCGCTGCCTCCAGCGACGAGAAATGCAAGCTCTGCGAAAGCCTGGGGGCCGATGCCAGCATCAATTACAGCCGGGAAACCCTGCGCGATCGCATCAAGGAATTGACGGGCGGCAAGGGTCCCGACGTGATCTACGACCCAGTGGGCGGCGATCTGGCCGAACCCGCCTTCCGGTCGATCGCGTGGCGCGGCCGCTACCTGGTGATCGGCTTTGCCGGCGGCAACATTCCGGCCTTGCCTCTGAACCTTGCGTTGCTCAAGGGCGCCTCGATCGTCGGCGTGTTCTGGGGCGACTTCGCG
>CAYNWR010000619.1:0-1715 GCA_964400915.1 uncultured Burkholderiaceae bacterium | reverse complement strand
CGTCCTTCGTGACATGCCCCACCAGCACCACCGCGATGGCACGCGATTTGGCGGTGCGGGTGAGATGGGCCGCGCATTCGCGCACCTGCGCGACCGATCCGGGCGCGGACGACATCTGGTTGGAATAGACCGTCTGGATCGAATCGATCACCACCAGCACCGGCTGCTCGGCATCGATCACTTGCAGAATCTTTTCCAGCTCGGTCTCGGCCAGAACCTTGAGCTGCGACTGACCCAGACCCAGTCGTTGCCCGCGCAAGGCCACCTGGGCGGCGGATTCCTCGGCGGTCACATACAACACGCCCAGGCCCTGTCGCTGCCAGTCGGCCAGCGCCTGCAGCAGCAAGGTGGATTTGCCAATGCCCGGATCGCCGCCGATCAGCACCACGCCCCCGGCCACCATGCCCCCGCCCAGCACCCGATCAAGCTCGTCGATGCCACTGGGCGTGCGCTCGGTTTCGCTGGGCTCGATGTCCGCCAGGGCCTGCACGGCTGCGGGCCGGGCCAGGGCCGAGAAACGGTTGCGCGGCGTCGCGCCTGCTTCTGCGACGACACTTTCCACCAGGGTGTTCCAGGCTTCGCAATGCGGGCACTTGCCCAGCCACTTGGCGCTGGTGCCGCCACATTCGGAACACACATAAAGGGTCTTGTCCTTGGCCATGCGCTGACTATAGGCGGCTCGCCTGCGCGGCGCGAAGGCAGCCCGCCATCCGAAAGCGCCCCTGGGCGTGGCATGTCCACGGCCGGCAACTGGTCGTCACCGCTGGGGAATACCCTGAATCTGAAGGTCTACTCCATTCATTTAACATGTTAAGCAATTGACGCTATCCCCCACACGTCCTGCACCATGTCCAGCCCCTTCCTGCACCGCAACCTGCCGCGCCTGCTGCTGCAGGCGCGCGAAGCCGTCATGGCGCACACACGACCGCACCTGCGCGACCACGGGCTCACCGATCAGCAATGGCGCGTGCTGCGGGTGCTGGGGGAGCGCCAGACCGAAGGCGGGGTTGATGCAGGAACCATCTCGCGAGAGGCTTTCATCTCCGCCCCGAGCCTGAGCGGCGTGCTGGTGCGCATGGAGCGCGACGGCTTGGTGCGCCGCTATGTTGATGCGCGCGACGCACGGCGTGCCTGGATCGAGACCACCCCCCGCGGCCGGCGCCTGGTGGCGCATCTGTCTCACGCCATCGAGGCGCACTACGCGATGCTGGAGTCGCGCCTGGGCGTGCAATCGCTGGAGCAGCTCTACGCCTTGCTGGACCGCTTGATTGCCGTCGATGCACCGACCGCGGCCGACGCCGATGCCGATGCCGAACTCAACCCACTGGGTACACCCGCATGAACATCTCTCACCTGATCGATGGCCACTTGGTCGGCAGTGCCGATCCGTTTGAAACGGTCGACCCGGCCACTCAGGAGGTGCTGGCACATGTTGCCCGCGGCAGCGCCAACGAGGTGGACACCGCCGTGGCGGCCGCCAAGGCGGCCTTTCCCCAATGGGCCGGCATGCCCGCGCCCCAACGCGCCAAACTCGTGCGGCGCCTGGGCGACCTGATCGCAGCCAACGTACCCGAGCTGGCCCGCACGGAAACCCGTGACACCGGCCAGGTGATTGCCCAGACGGGCAAGCAACTGGTGCCTCGCGCGGCCGACAATTTCTACTACTTCGCCGAGATGTGCACCCGGGTCGACGGGCACACCTATCCCACCGAAAC
>CAYNWR010000618.1:0-1721 GCA_964400915.1 uncultured Burkholderiaceae bacterium | reverse complement strand
GAAGATCAATCACGTGCACCACGCGGGCAACTCATCGGGCATCGTCGATGGTGCGGCGGCCATGCTCATCGGCAGCGAGCAGGCCGGGCGCGACCACGGCCTGAAGCCACGCGCACGCATCGTGGCGGCGGCGCTGTCGGGGGCGGACCCCACCATCATGCTCACCGGTCCGATGCCCGCTGCGCGCAAGGCCCTGGCCAAGGCCGGCATGACGATCGACCAGATCGACCTGTTCGAAGTCAACGAGGCCTTCGCCGCCGTGCCCATGCGCTTCATGAAGGAGATGGGCGTGCCACACGAAAAGGTCAACGTCAACGGCGGTGCCATCGCCATGGGCCACCCGCTGGGCGCCACCGGCGCGATGATCCTCAACACGCTGGTGGATGAGCTGCACCGGCGCCAGCTGCGCTACGGCCTTGCCACGCTGTGTGTGGGCGGCGGCATGGGCATCGCCACGATCGTCGAGCGCCTCTGATGAAAACCATTCGCTATGAACTGAACACCGAGCCCTGCGGCACGGTGGCCACACTGACCTTCGACGAACCCGATTCGCCCGTGAACACCATGTGCGTGCAGTGGCAGGAAGACCTGCGCGCCGCCACGCAGCAGGTGCTGGCCGACAAGGACCGGTTCGTTGGCCTGATCCTCGCCTCCGCCAAGACCACCTTCTTTGCCGGTGCCGATCTCAAGGGCTTGATGCGCCTGAAGGCATCGGACGCCGGGGCGATGTTTCGCGAGATCGAGCAGATCAAGCAGTGTTTTCGGGCTCTGGAGACCCTGGGCAAGCCCGTGGTGTCGTGCCTGGGTGGCGCGGCACTGGGCGGCGGCTGGGAGGTGGCGCTGGTGGGGCATCACCGCGTCGCCGTCAATGATCGCAAGATCCAGTTTGGCCTGCCCGAGATCACGCTGGGTCTCATCCCCGGCGCCACGGGCATCACCAAGATGGTTCGGCTGCTGGGCCTGATGGGTGCGCAACCCTACATCCTGGAGAGCAAGCTCTTCAACCCCGCCGAGGCCCTGGAGCTGGGCCTGGTGCACGAGCTGGTGCCCGACGCCGCGGCCTTGCGCCCGGCCGCGTTGGCCTTCATCGCCGCGCACCCGCAATCGCACCAGCCCTGGGACGACAAGGCCTACAAGATCCCCGGTGGCCCCCCGTCCAATCCCAAGATCGCGGGCATGCTCAGCGTGGCCCCGGCGGTGCTCAAGCAGAAGACGCGTGGCCTGTACCCCGCGCCCGAAGCAGCCCTGGCCGCGATGGTGGAAGGTGCGCAGGTGGACTACGACACCGCGACCCGCATCGAAAGCCGTTACCTCGCGCGGGTCGGATCGGGCCAGGTTGCGAAGAACATGGTGAACACCTTCTTCTTCAACATGAACGCCATCAAGGGCGGGCAGTCGCGTCCAGCCGGTGTGCCGCGCTACAAGCCGCAGCGCGTGGGCATCCTGGGTGCGGGCATGATGGGCGCGGGCATCGCGTACGCCCAGGCCAGCCGCGGCATCACGACGGTGCTCAAGGACGTGAGCCTGGACCAAGCCGAGAAAGGCAAGGCCTACAGCAGCAAGATCACCACGCCCAGGGTGGAAAAGGGCCGCATGAGCCCACACGACCAGCAGGCTTTGCTGAACCGCATCCAGCCCACCGAGCAAGCGGCCGATCTCGCGGGCTGCGATCTCATCATCGAAGCGGTGTTCGAGCAGCGCGAGCTCAAGGCCAGGGTGAC
>CAYNWR010000617.1:0-1725 GCA_964400915.1 uncultured Burkholderiaceae bacterium | reverse complement strand
TCATCGACTTCCTCTACACCCGCCAACGCCATGTGGAAAAGCTGGCAGCTTGACGCGGCGCCTGTAACGCGCGCCCTGCATAAACTCGTCGGCGCGGGCAATGGTGCCCGCGCTGAAGAGGAACGCCCGACCATGAAATCCAACACCGTCCAAGTCATTTCGTCGATGGCCACGCGCCAATTGCTGGGGGACCTGGTCAAGGCCTACCGCACGGTAGCGCCGGAATGCGACATCCAGGTCGAATCGGTGGGCGGTGTCGATGCGGCCAAGCGCGTGCGGGCGGGCGAGGCGTTTGATGTCGTGGCGTTGGCGTCCGGTGCCCTTGCCGAACTGGAGGCCGCAGGCCACGTGCGCGCGGGCAGCCGGGTCGACATCGTGCGCTCGGGTGTGGCCGCCGCAGTGCGCGAAGGCGCGCCCGTCCCTGCTATGCAATCAGAAGCGCAACTGAAAGAATCCGTGCTCGCTGCGCGCACTTTGGGCTATTCAACGGGGCCCAGCGGTGTGCAGTTGGCCAAGCTGTTCGAACGCTGGGGCATCGCCGACGCGGTCAACGCCAAGATCGTCCAGGCACCGCCCGGCGTACCTGTGGCCAAGCTGATCGCCCAGGGCGAGGTCGAGCTGGGCTTTCAGCAATTGAGCGAACTCATGGGTGTGCCGGGGATTCGCATCGTGGGGCCCCTGCCCGATGCGGTACAGATCGTCACGGTGTTCTCGGCGGCCATCGCCACCACCGCCCGCGAGCCGCTTGCGGCCGCGGCCTGGCTGCAATACCTGGCATCGCCGCAGACCGCAGCGATCAAGGAACACAACGGCATGGAGCCAGCGACATGAAGAAATCCAGACTTGTCATGGTCGGCAACGGCATGGCCGGGGTGCGTACCGTTGAGGAGCTGCTCAAGATCGCCCCCGACCTGTACGACATCGCGATCTTCGGCGCCGAACCGCATCCTAACTACAACCGCATCCTGCTGTCGCCCGTGCTGGCCGGCGAGCAGACCCTGGACGACATCGTCCTCAACGGCTGGGACTGGTACCGCGACCACCAGATCACCCTGCATTCGGGACGGCGTGTGGTGCAGATCGACCGCGTGCGCCGCGTGGTTCGTGCCGATGACGGCACCGAGGAGCCCTACGACCGCCTGCTGCTTGCCACGGGCTCCAATCCCTTTGTCCTGCCGATTCCCGGCAAGGACCTGCCCGGCGTGATCGCCTACCGCGACATCGCCGACACGCAGGCCATGATCGACGCCGCCGCCCGCTACCGGCGGGCCGTGGTCATCGGAGGCGGCCTGCTGGGCCTGGAGGCCGCCAACGGCCTGGCCAAACGCGGCATGGACGTGACGGTGGTCCACGTGATGCCCTGGCTCATGGAGCGCCAACTGGACGACACCGCAGGCAAGTTGTTGCAGCAATCGCTGCAGGCGCGCGGCCTGCAGTTCCTGATCGGCGCGCAGACGCAGGAGCTGGTGGCGGGCGAATCGGGGCGTGTGCAGCGCGTGCGCTTCAAGGACGGACGTGAACTCGAGGCCGATCTGGTGGTGATGGCCGTGGGCATCCGCCCCAACACCGAGCTGGCCGAAGGGGCCGGCCTGCACTGCCACAGGGGCATTGTGGTGACCGACACGATGCAGACCGTCACCGACCCGCGCATCTATGCGGTGGGTGAATGTGCGGCCCATCGCGGCATCGCCTACGGCCTGGTGGCGCCGCTGTTCGAGCAGGGCA
>CAYNWR010000616.1:0-1733 GCA_964400915.1 uncultured Burkholderiaceae bacterium | reverse complement strand
TTTGCCGAAGTGTTCCGCATCGTGGCCACCACGGTGCCGTTCACCGGTGCGGGCGTTGGTCTGATGGTGCCGCTGCGCGAAGGCTTTGCCAACATGCAGTTCGGCTCGCGCCGTGGTTACGCCATGTTGGTGCTGGCCCTGGTGGTCGCTGCCTTGCTGGTCACCTGTTGGCTGCGCCATTCGCGCTTTGGCGCCTGGTTGCAGGCGGTGCGCGACAACGAAGACGCCGCGCGTGCCATTGGCGTCAACCCCTTTCGGGTCAAGCTCGGTGCGATTGCACTGTCCGGCGGCTTCATGGGGGCGGCGGGCGCTTTCTACGTGCAGGTGTTTCAGTACATCGACCCGGGCATTGCGTATGGAGCCCACACCTCTGTCGAGGCCCTGGTCGGTGCCATCGTGGGTGGCATGGGCACGTTGTGGGGGCCGGTGGTGGGCGCGTTGGCCCTGCATGTGCTGGCCGACCTCACGCGCAACCTGTTCGGACAGTTGCCCGGCATCAACATGGTGATCTACGGCACTGTGCTCATCCTGATGGTCATGTTTGCCCCGCGCGGTCTGGCCGGTGTGGGCCAGAGCGTGCGCCAGTTGTGGAAGGGCCGCTCATGACGCCCATGCTGAACCTGCAGGACGTCTCGCGCAGCTTTGGCGGCCTCAAGGCAGTGCAGGGGGTAAGCCTGTCGGTGCCGCCTGGCAGCCTGACCGCACTGATCGGCCCCAACGGCGCAGGCAAGACCACGTTGTTCGCGCTGATGTCGGGTTTTCTCAAGCCTGATAGCGGTACCGTGGCGCTGGACGGGCGCGACATCACCGGCCAGCCGCCGGAGATGAACGCGCGCGCCGGAATGGCCCGCACCTTCCAGATCGTGCAGCCGTTTGCCGCCCAGACCGTGCGCGAGAACATCGCTGTGGGCGCCCATCTGCACGAACCGCGCCGATCGCATGCGCTGCTGGCTGCCGAAGCGGTGGCTGCACGCGTGGGCCTGACCGCCATGCTGGACCAGCCCGCCGGCGATTTGACGGTGGCCGGGCGCAAGCGACTGGAGCTCGCCCGCACACTGGCCACCCAGCCTAGGCTGCTGCTGCTGGATGAAGTGCTGGCTGGCCTGAACCCGCAGGAGATCGGCGAGATGATTCCGGTGGTTCGCGGAATTGCCGATTCAGGCATCACCGTGCTGATGATCGAGCATGTGATGCAGGCGGTGATGAACCTGGCCGCCCACGTGTGGGTGCTGGCCCAGGGCCAGTTGATCGCGCAAGGCACACCGGCCGAGATCACCACCCATGAGGCGGTGGTCGAGGCCTACCTCGGCCATGGCACCGCCGCGCGCCTGCGCAAGGCGGCCGGCGTATGACACCAGCCGCCCCCGTGCTGCTGGACGTCTGTGGCCTGCGTGGTGGCTATGGTGCCGTCGAAGTGCTGCGCGGTGTTGACCTGCAGGTGGCCGAAGGTGAAATCGTCGCCCTGCTGGGCAGCAATGGCGCAGGCAAGTCCACGTTGAACCATCTGCTGTCCGGTATCTACCCCGCCTGGGCCGGCACGGTGCGGTTTGACGGACTCAACCTGAGCGGCGCCCACGCCCGTCGCGTGGTGCAGGCCGGGCTGATTCAAGTGCCCGAAGGTCGCAAGGTGTTCCCCAACCTGTCGGTGCTGGAAAACCTGGAGCTGGGCTCGTTCAAGCGCGCGCGGGTACGGCTGGCAATCACACTCGAACGGGTGTTTGGCGTCTTACCGC
>CAYNWR010000615.1:0-1737 GCA_964400915.1 uncultured Burkholderiaceae bacterium | reverse complement strand
CGGCCGTGATGATGATGTCCTTCATGCGGTCGGTGATCCGGAAAAACCCGTCCTCGTCCACCGTGCCGACATCGCCCGTGTGCAGCCAGCCATCGGGGTCGATGGTTTCGGCGGTTTTTTCGGGTTGGTTGAGGTAACCCATGAAGACATTGGGGCCGCGCACGCGGATCTCGCCGGTGTCGGCGTCGATGCGCACCTCGTTGAAAGCCGCCGCTGGGCCGATGCTGCCCGGCTTCATCTTGTCAACCGGCACACCCGTGGCGGCGCCGCAGGTTTCGGTCATGCCCCAGACTTCAAGCATGGGCACACCCAGGGCCAGGTACCAGCGCACCAGATCGGGCGAGATCGGCGCTGCGCCCGTTACGCAAAAGCGCGCCCGGTCGATGCCGATGAGCTTGCGCACGTTGTTCAACGCCAGCCAGCGGGCCAGCCGAAACTGAAAGCGCTGCCAGCCATCGATGGGCTGGCCGGCCAGCGTGCGATCGGCGATGGCGCTGCCCACGCCGATGGCCCAGGCATACGCTGCCTGCTGCAAGGGACTGGCTTCCTTGAGGGTGATCATCACGCCCGAATAGAACTTTTCCCAGATGCGAGGAACGGCGGTGAACACCGTGGGTGCGATCTCGCGCACGTTTTCGGGGATGGTTTCCGGGTTCTCGACAAAGTTCAGGACGGAGCCCGTGTACAGCGCGAAGTACTCACCACCCATGCGTTCGGCGATGTGGCACAGCGGCAGGAAACACATGCGCTCGTCGCGATCGTCCTGCGCCACCAGGGTGTTGTACCCATGCACGGTGTAGACCAGCCCGTGATGGCTGTGCATCGCCCCTTTGGGCTTGCCCGTGGTGCCGGACGTGTAGACCAGAATCGCCAGGTCCTTGGGATCAACCAGCGCCACGCGCTGTTCAACGGCTTGCGGGTGGGCCTTGAGGTGATCGCGGCCCAGGGCGCGCAAGGCGTCCAGGCTGATCACCTGCTCGTCCCGCAGATCGCGCAGGCCTTCCATGTCGAACACGACGACCTTGCGCAGGTGGGGCAGTTGGCCACGAACCTCCAGGGCCTTGTCCAGCTGCTCTTCGTCTTCGACAAACAAGACCGTGGTGCGTGAGTCATCACACAGGTAATGCACCTGGCTGGCCGCATCGGTGGGGTAGATGCCGTTGGAGACCCCCGCGCAGGAGAGGATGGCCAGATCCGCGAGCACCCATTCGACCACGGTGTTGGCCAAAATGGATGCGGTCTCGCCCTTGGCAAAACCCAATGCCAGCAGTCCTGCTGCGATCTCACCGACGGCCTCTGCGGTCTGGTCCCAGGTCCAGCTGCGCCAGATGCCCAGATCCTTCTGGCGCATCCACACCTTCGGGCCGCGCTGCCGGGCCGCATTCCAGAAGATGCGCGCCATGTTGTCGCCCGGCACCACGATGTCGTGGCAGGGTTTCATGGATGCGGTGTCCCAGAGGCCGTCTGCCATGCTTACCTCCAGTTCTTCTTCTTCTTCCAGCGCCGCTCACCCCGCACGCCCTGTTCCTTCATGCCGAGGTAGAACTCCTTGATGTCTTCCTTCTCGCGCAGGCGCTCGCAGCTGTCTTCCATCACGATGCGGCCGTTCTCGAGCACGTAACCGTAGTCGGCGGCGTTCAGCGCCATGTTGGCGTTCTGCTCCACCAGCAGGATGGTGGTGCCGCGCTCGCGGTTGATGCGCACCACGATCTCGAAGATTTCCTTGGTCAGCTTCGG
>CAYNWR010000614.1:0-1757 GCA_964400915.1 uncultured Burkholderiaceae bacterium | reverse complement strand
TGGTGGTGGGCGCGATCAGCGCGCCGACGTTGGCCACCCAGGCCAGTTGCCCGGCATTGAACATGGCCTGCATGCCAGGCATGGCCGGGTGCAGGGCGTAGCGGGCGCCCTGGGTGTTGCTGGGTGTGATGGGCAGCAGACTGCCGTAAGGCAAGGCCAGGTTGCTGCGCGCCGCCTGATAACGCGCGTAGTCGGCGGTCTCGTAGGGGATGAGCGTGTTGCCCGCATCGTTGCCCCCATACATGAACAGGCACACCAGCGCGCGGTAGTCGCTTCCCGGCGCGGTCTGTGCCAACGCGTGACCCATGCCCAGCGGCAGGCCAGCCAACGCGGCGCCCGATGCGGCGGCGCGCTTGATGAAGTCGCGGCGCGGAAGCACCTGAAACGGGTTGTGGGATCGGTTCATCGTTGCACCATGTGGTCAGGGGAAACGCAGGCGAGGGTGATGGCTGCACGGGCGCGATTGGCAGGGCGGTTGGCGGGCATGGCGTTCAACATGCCCGTCATGCGGGTGCGAAGGGCCGGGCTCATCTGCTGGTTCATGAACAGCAGATCAATGACGTCGACCAGTGCGGCCGGGGTGGCCGCAAGGGCCTCGAACCCGGCAAAGTTGAACTTCAGCTCGGTTTCGCCGCTGCCGATGCTGCCGCGTTTGACCAGGCCCACCATGAAGTTCAGGCCACCCACGATGCTGGTTTCGGTGGTGATCTGGAATTCGGGTGCCACCAGGCCCGATTGCGCCACCACCCCTTGGGGGCGGTAGTTGGGCGAAAAGTAGTTGAACACCGTGGGTGCCAGCAGGGGGCTTTGTCCCAGGCTCGAATCGGGACTGTCCAGATAGTGGATCGCGTTGCGGCCGCTGGTGCTGCGTGCATTCATGGCCCGCAGCAGGTTGGCCAGGCGCACCAGGGGCTCGCGCAGCTTTCCATAGGTCGGGCCACTGGGTGGCTTGCGCGCTTCGTCGTCCAGCAGGATGGCGCGCACCACCGCCTGCAGGTTGCCACGGCGCCCCGTGCTGTCCTGGTTGAACACACTGGCGACGCGCAGGATGTAGTCCGGGCTTGGGTTGCTGGTGACCAGGCGCTGAATGAGCTGGCGTGAAATGAAGGGCCCGACATTGGGATGCAGGAAGATGTTGTCCAGTGCATCTTCCAGGTCCTTCTCGGGTGTCTGGCCGGCGGGCAGGGTCACACCATTGAGCAACTTCTTGGTGCCTGGTTCATGCTTGGCCGGGTAGGGCTTCATGAACAAGGTCCAGGCGGCCGGTGAGTTCTCGTCGGCGCGGTCGAAGGCGGTCGAATTGCCAAAGCTCCAACCCGTGAAGGCGCGTGCAAAACCCTGCACAACCGATTCGTCGTAGGTCGCGATGGTCTGGCCCGTGGCGTCCAGCTGCGGCAGGCCATTGGGCTGCAGCTTGACCAGGCCGATGGAGAACAGCTGCAGCACCTCGCGCGCGTAGTTTTCGTTGGGATGAGCGCCCGTCTTGGCGTCGGCCTTCTGGCTGTTGACCATGTTCAGGTAGTAGCCCATCGTCGGGTGCAGCGTCACTTCTCGCAGCAAGGTGCGGAAGTCGCCGAAGGCGTGGCGGTTGAGCATGTCCATGTAGCTCGACATCGCGTGCGGCCGCAAATCGGGCGCGATGTTGGAGACCACGAAGATCTGCGACAAGGCGAACGACACGCGGGCCCGCAGCTGATCGGCACCAAACAACCATTGCTGCCAGATGGCTTCGTAGCTCATCTCGTCGCGGGGGCGCG
>CAYNWR010000613.1:0-1767 GCA_964400915.1 uncultured Burkholderiaceae bacterium | reverse complement strand
CTCGTCGGTGAAGCTGGCGTGGTAAATGATCTCGGCGCCGTGGCGCAAGGCCTGCTTGACCGAGGCGGCCGAGCGGGCGTGCACCGCCATGCGCTTGCCGCGCATGCGCACCTCTTCCATGGCGGCGGCCACTTCGGCGTCGGTCATCCAGGTGGTGTCGGCCGGTGCATGCGGCACGAAGTTGTCGCCAGACAGATTGAGCTTGATCGAGTCGACGCCGTACTTGAGAAACATGCGCACCACCCGTCGCATGTCCTCGGCGCCATTGACGTTGACGCCAAATGAGAACTCGGGAAAAGGCAGGTGCGGCAAGGTCTCGTCGCCCAGGCCTCCCGGCACGGTGATTTCCTGGCTGGCGGCCAGGTAGCGCGGCCCGGGAATCTGGCCACTGTTGATGGCGTTGCGTGTGACCACGTCCAGGCGCGGCTTGGCGCAGGCGGCACCCACGCAGGACGTGAAGCCGGCCTCGAGGTAGCGGCGCGCGGTCTTGGCGCACCACAACACGTGTTCCTCCAGCGGCATGCGCTGGATGGCGTCGAGCGTGGCGGCGTCGTTCCACGAGAAGTGTGTGTGGGCCTCGCACATGCCCGGCATGAGCGTTGCACCGCCGGCGTCGAGCACCGTGGCACCCACCGGCGCGCGCACGCTGCCCACCGGGCCCACGTGCTCGATGCGATTGCCTTGCACCAGCACACTGCCCAGATAGGGCTGTGCGCCCGAACCATCGAGGATGCGCGCATTGGCAAACAGGGTGGTGTGGGTGTCCATGGTTGGGTTCCTTCGCAGCGGTTGTGTTGGCGACCCGGTTCAGGCGGCCCAGCGGGTGATGCGCCCAGGGGCCGGCTGGACCGTTCCACCGTTCGTGCTGTTGCGCATGGGCGGTGCACGATGAAACTCGCCGTCCTTCATCACGGCAAGAATGCGCTTGCGGTCCTGCAGCACGGTGATGTCCGCCAGCGGATCGCCGTCGATCAGCAGGATGTCGGCCAGGTAGCCGTCACGGATGCGGCCGATCTCGTTTGCCATCTTCATCATCGGTGCACCCCAGGCCGTCGCCGACAGCAGCGCTTCCATGGTGGACATGCCGATCAGCTTGACAAAGGTCTCCAGGTCCTTGGCGTTGGTGCCATGGGGTGTCCAGGCAAAACCGTAGTCGCCACCGGGCAGGATGCGCACGTCCCGCCGGCGCAGGGCTTTCATCGTCTCGACCGCCGCCTCGAGCTCCTCCACATAGCGCCAGGCCTTGGCCTGTTCGGTGGAGATGCCCCAGGGCGAGGCGTGGTAGCAGGTGTTGATGAGCCAGGCCAGGCCGGGGGCGATGAAATGCTTGCGCTTGTTGGCCTCCAGCAGATCCAGTGCCTCGGTGTCGGAATAGCTGGCGTGATAGATCACCTCGATGCCTTGCTTGACACACTGCTTGATTGACCACGTGGACCGCGCGTGGGCCGCCACGCGCTTGCCCCAGGCCTTGGCTTCCTCGACGCAGGTGGACACCTCGGCCTCGGTGAACTGCGACATGGCGCTGGGCATGCCCGTGATCGACTCGCCCGACAGGTTGATCTTGATGGAATCAACACCGTACTTGGCAAACATGCGCACGCAGCGACGCATTTCCTCCGCGCCGCTGACCACCGCACCGAACGCAAATTCGCTTTGAGGCAGGTGCGGCAAGGTGGTGTCGCCCAGGCCACCGGGCACGGTGATCTCCTGGCTGGCCGCCAGGTAGCGCGGACCAACGATGGTTCCATCGTTGATCGCGTTGCGGAT
>CAYNWR010000612.1:0-1770 GCA_964400915.1 uncultured Burkholderiaceae bacterium | reverse complement strand
CGCGTAGTTCTCGTCGGGCAGGCGGCCGGTGGCCGGGTCTTCCTTCTGGTTGCCGCGGGTGTTGAGGAAGGCCCCCATCGCTGGGTTCAGCGTGAGTTCCTCGATGAGGTCGCGGTAGTTGCCGAAGGCATGCTTGCACAGGAGGTCCCAGTAGGCGGCCATGCCGAAGGAATCCCAGTTCATCACGTCCTTGATGCCGTCCCAGGCGACCACGAAGATCTCGCTCAGGGCCAGTGCAAAGCGCCGCCGCACCGCATCGGGCGCCTGGAAGAGCTGGTACCAGATGCTGTAGCGAAACACGCCGTTGGCAAAGAAGTATTCGTTGGTGTCGATGCGTGAGTAGCCCTTGCCCACCAGCCAATCCCAGGCGGTCTGGCTGTTGGGTTTGGCCAGTTGCTCATCCAGCCAGCCCGCGTAACCCTTGGCGCGCACGGCAGCGATGTCATCAACACTGGCTGAAAACTGTGCATGCATCAAAAAGCGCGCTGCGTCTTCGTCGCTCAGGGGCGTGGACGCCGGTGTGGGGGCCAGCACCGCATCGGCGAAATCGGACAACTTGCCGAGCTTGACCACCTGGTTGTTCGAGAAGGGGCCCAGGCCCACCACGTCGCCCGTGGTACTGGACACCGCCAGCGTGATGTTCGTGCCGGGATAGGTGCGAAGGCTGAGCCCGCTGGAAAACTGCGTCAGTTCGCGGCTGGGAAAGAAGGCCACAAAGGTCTTCTCGGCCCAATCGAAAAACTCGTCCACGGTGGGTTGCCGCGCCGCCTGGGCCTGGCGGCGATCGCTGGCCAAGGCCTGCAGGTGGTAGGGCTGGAGTTGGGCGCGGGCGTCATGCGGAAGCAGATCGGGCCGCAGGGGCGCAAAGCTGCTGTTGCGCAAGGCGTCGGGCACGTCGGCGCCGCCTCCGCCGCAGGCAGCCAGCAGGCTGGCCAGCACGGACGTGGCAAGCAGCCGCGGGGTGGGCACCGGCACCGGGGCCGATGTTGCGCCCGGGGGCAGGTTGGCAGGGTTGGCGCGATGCGCAATCGGTGCGAGGGCCTGCGTATCGGGCGCGGCCCGCCGCTGTTCAGGTGCTTGTGTCAGGTGCTCGTCCATGGTGCCTCATGGTACGCAATACCGGCGATTGCACCATGCCAATGAAGGGTATTGACAATGCCAGCTCCCTCAGGCCTGACGCAACTGGATGCGGGCCACCAATCCGCTGCGGCCTTGCGCATCGGGTGGGGCCAGCTGCAGGTCGAAGCGCCCACCCATGCGTTGCACGGTCTTCTCGACGATGGCCAATCCCAGACCTGCGCCGCGTGCCGAGGTGCGCGCCGCGTCGGCCCGAAAAAACGGCTTGACCAGGCGCGGCAGCATCTCGGACGGCACGCCTGGACCGTGGTCGCGCAGCACCATGTGCACCGCCGGCGGGTCGCTGGCATCGAGCGGCTCGGCATCGATGTCAACCAGCGCAAAGGCGTCGTGGGGCGACCGCGCGTAGCGGCGCGCGTTTTCCAGCAGGTTGGCCACCACGCGCGAAAGCTCGACCTCGTCGGCCAGCACACGGATGTCGGGTGCAATGTTCACCTGCACCTGCAACTCGCCCTGGGCGCTGGCAGCGCGTGCGCAGGCCTGAACCACATCGGCCAGGGCCACCGGGCTCAAGGCCATCGGCCCGGGGCGCGCGTAGTCGAGGAACTGGTCGAAGATGGCGTCCAGCTGCACGATGTCGGCGGCCATGTGTTCGCGCGCCTGGGGGTCGGCCACCCTCATCTCGCGTTCCAG
>CAYNWR010000611.1:0-1772 GCA_964400915.1 uncultured Burkholderiaceae bacterium | reverse complement strand
CCACACTCATGTTGGGCGCGCAGACCAGCGCAATGGATTCAGCGGCGGCGGCCATGGCCGCGCGGTGGCTTTCGCCCAGGCCCGTGGTGCCGAACACCATGCGCACGCCGCGGGAGCGACAGGCCGCCAGGTGGGCCATGGTGCCTTCGGGGCGCGTGAAGTCGATGAACACATCGGCACCGGACAAGGCGACGGACAGGTCGGATCCGATCACCAGTCCGGACTGGCCCACGCGGCGGTTGATGGCCGGGCTGTTGGCGGCATCCAGGGCGGCCACCAGCGCAAAATCAGTCGACGCATCTACGGCGGCGATGAGCTCCTGGCCCATGCGCCCACCAGCGCCGGCGACCACGACCCGCACGGGGTGGGCCAGTTCGCTGCGGGAAGGAGAATCGGTCATGTCCGGGCGCAAGCTCTAGCGGGCGGGCGTTGCATTTGCCGCGGGATTCTCAAGTGGCGGGTACACCCGGGGGCTGGCCGGCAGCGCGGAGGTGCCAGCGGCCGTGTCGGCTCGCGCGCCAGTGGGCGCGTTCGGAAGGCGATCGCCGTCACGGGCCGCAGTCGCCTTGTCGAGTTCGGCTGGCGCGACCTCGAGCACCGGCGCCTTGGGGCGCCCCTTGCCGGCAGGCGTCAGGGTGGCAACGAACTCGGCCTCGGTGGGCATGGTGTCGCCCTCATGGCGTTCGAGGCGGTCATCCTTGAAGAACACCGTGAGCCGGCGAGATTGGGGTTCCAAGCCCTGGCGCTTGAGCGAAAAGACGTAGTCCCAGCGGTCGGCATGGAACACGCTTTCCAGCAACGGGGTGCCCAGGATCTCGCGCACCTGAGCGCGCGTTTGACCCACCTGCAAGGCCTCAACCTGCTCGCGTGAGATGAAATTGCCCTGCACCACCTCAACGCGGTAGGGCGTGATCAGGCCGGCAAAGCGCGATGAGGTTTCCTGCACCGATGCACAACCCGCAAGCGCGAGCGCGGCAGCGGCCAGGGCACTGGAACGCCTGGCACGATGTGGCAACAAATGCGGGCGCAATGGTGAAGTTGGTTGCATGAAACTGGGACCTGGCAGGCCGTGGATCGACCCTCGGCAGAGGCAGGACACACGCTGTGCCCTATCATCGTCCCATTGTAGTGGGCCGCCCGGCGGAGCACCTGCCATGAACTCCATGAACGAACTCAAGAACACCGGCCTGAAGGCGACCCTGCCGCGCTTGAAGATCCTGGAGGTTTTCCAGAAAACCACCCAGCGCCACATGACGGCCGAAGATGTGTTCCGGGTCTTGCTGGATGAGCGTTCTGACATTGGCCTGGCCACGGTGTATCGGGTGCTCACGCAGTTCGAGCAGGCTGGCTTGCTGTTGCGCAGCCATTTCGAGGGCGGCAAGGCCGTCTATGAACTCAACGAAGGCCAGCACCACGACCACCTGCTGTGCCTGGACTGCGGGCGGGTGGAGGAATTCTTCGACGCCGAGATCGAAAAGCGCCAGCAGACCGTGGCCAAGGCCAAGGGCTTTGTGATCGCGGACCATGCCCTGTCGCTGTACGCCAACTGCACCAAGGACAAGTGCCCGCACCGGCCCGTCGGCCGGGTCTGAGGCCGGCCGGTCAGCCCTGCATCGCCAGTCGCTGGCGCTCGACGAAATCGGCGTAGGTGTCGATGCCTCGCAACTGCATGATGGTGTTGCGCACGGCGGCTTCCACCAGCACCGCCAGGTTGCGGCCGGCCACCACCTGGATCACCACCTTGCGCACCGGGATTCCCAGCACGTCCTGCA
>CAYNWR010000610.1:0-1783 GCA_964400915.1 uncultured Burkholderiaceae bacterium | reverse complement strand
GCTTTCGAGCCCAGGGCCAGTTTGTGAAGGTCACCCAGGCCTCGCTCACCTACGTGGCCATCGACGAGAACGGGCGGCCGCGGGCGATTCCGCGCAACGCGGATTGAGCACCGGTGGGATTTCTTGTTTGCTAGATTATCTATAGCGTATTGTTGTTATTTTTCGTTCGCTGCAGGCCCATTCGTTTGCGTTTTGACAAGGAGAAGGTCAATACCGCCCGTGGCGGCCCTCCCCGGCACTGAAACGCGCCGCGCCGGCGATGGCATCGCCCAGGCGTGAGCGGCCGCGCTGCCACTCCTGGCGCATGGCCTGGTCGGCGGGCAGGTCCCACTGCGCGTAGGCGCTCGCGCGGTCGGCCCGCATCGTCGCCTGTGGAAATTGCGCCAGCGCGTGGGCCCATTCGATGGCAGCCTGCAAGCCCTGCCCCTGGGGCACGACGCGATTGGCCAGGCCCATGGCCAGCGCCTCCGTCGCATCCACCCGACGACCCGACAGAATCAGGTCCAGCGCCCGCCCCATGCCCACGATGCGCGGCAGGCGCACGGTGCCACCGTCGATGAGCGGCACCCCGAAGCGGCGGCAATAAACACCCAAATAGGCGTCCGCCTCGACCACGCGCAGATCACACCACAGCGCGAGCTCCATGCCACCGGCCACAGCCGCGCCACTCACAGCGGCAATCACCGGCTTGCTCATTTGCAGTCGCGTTGGCCCCATCGGCCCCAAAGGGCCAGGCGCCTGCGGTGCGACGCCATCACCCGTGTGACCACCTGCTGGCTGGCCGTCTGCGTCCGCAGGCCATTCAAGCATTCGAAGTTCATCCGCAGGATCGGCCTGGGCGCCGGCCTTCAGATCCCAGCCGGCGCAGAAGTGCCCGTGTGCGCCGTGCAGCACGGCCACCAGCACGTCGTCGTCGCTGTCGATCCTGCAGAACGCCTCGTACAGGCCGCGTGCGGTGGTGCGGTCGACCGCGTTGCGGACGTCGGGGCGCGACAGCGTCACGATGGCGACAGGCCCATCGCGGGAAACACTCACGGATTCACTCTCGTTGTTGCAGGGTATGGTCATGACAAACGATTAAAGAGGCAGGAATCGTGGGCCGTATGCGGAACAACCCTGAGCATGGGCACACAAGGGGCCGGCTATAAACCGGGCTCCAACCAAAACGGAGACACGGTGCAGTTTGTCCAGCTGGTGATCAGCGGCATCGCCCAGGGGTGCATCTACGGCTTGATCGCCCTGGGATTTGTGCTCATCTACAAGGCGACCGAAACAGTGAGTTTTGCGCAAGGCGAACTCATGATGCTCGGTGCGTTCGGTGGTCTGGCCTGCATGACCCTGCTGGGCTTTCCGTTCTGGCTGGCGGTGCTGTGCGCCATCCTGGCCATGGGTGTGTTCGGTGTGGCGCTCGAGCGCGTCGTGATCCGCCCGATCCTGGGCCAGCCGGCCTTTTCCATCGTGATGCTGACCATCGGCATCGGCTACATCGCACGTGGCCTGATCACGATGATTCCCAACATCGGCACCGAAACCCACACCCTGCCCGTGCCCTACAAGAACGAGATCTGGAACCTGGGCGCGCTGGTGCTCAACGTCGAGCACCTGGTGGTGATCGCCAGCACCACCGTGTTGTGTGGCCTGCTGTTTGCCATGTTCCGCTACAGCAAGCTGGGCATTGCGATGCAGGCCTCGTCGCAGAACCAGCTGGCCGCGTACTACATGGGCATTCCGGTGCGCTCGCTCAATGGCCTGGTGTGGGGCCTGGCCGCCGTGGTGGCGGCCA
>CAYNWR010000609.1:0-1802 GCA_964400915.1 uncultured Burkholderiaceae bacterium | reverse complement strand
CGATCCGCCGCGTGCTGGAGGCCGGTCGGGTGGGCGAAACCTACAACATCGGCGGCTGGAACGAGAAACCCAACATCGAGATCGTGCAGGCCATCTGTGCCTTGCTCGACGAACTGCAGCCCCGTGCGGACGGCCGTTCGTACCGTGAGCAGATCAGCTATGTGGCCGACCGCCCTGGGCACGACCGTCGTTATGCCATTGATGCGCGCAAGATCGAACAGGAACTGGGCTGGAAACCCGTCGAGACCTTTGCCAGCGGCATCCGCAAGACCGTCGAGTGGTACCTGGCCAACGGCGATTGGGTGCGTGGGGTGCAAAGCGGCAGCTACCGCGAATGGATCGACACCAACTACGCCGGACGCCGGACGGCCGAATTGGCCACACCCTGACGGATCGCGCGCGGCATGAAAATCCTCTTGCTGGGCAAGAACGGCCAGGTCGGCTGGGAGTTGCAGCGTTCGCTGGCCTGCCTGGGCGAGTTGATCGCGCTGGGCTCTGACAGCCGCGCGTTTTGTGGCGACCTGTCGAGGCCGGATGAATTGTCCGCCACGGTGCGTGCCCTGCGCCCGGATGTCATCGTCAACGCGGCCGCGCACACCGCCGTGGACAAGGCCGAGGGTGAACCCGATCGCGCCACCCTGCTCAACGCCACAGCGCCGGCCGTGCTGGCGCGCGAGGCCCAGGCCCTGGGGGCCTGGCTGGTGCACTACTCGACCGACTACGTCTTTGACGGCAGCGGCGACTCGCCTTGGCGCGAAAGCGATCCCACAGGCCCGGTGAGCGTGTACGGCACAAGCAAACTCGCGGGCGAACAGGCCATCCAGGCCACTGCCGCCCGGCACCTGATCCTGCGCACAAGCTGGGTCTACGGCGCCCGTGGTGGCAACTTTGCCAAGACCATGGTGCGCCTGGCCCGTGAGCGCGAAGCACTCACGGTGATCGACGACCAATTTGGCGCGCCCACGGCCGCGGAGTTGCTGGCCGATGTCACCGCCCATGCTGTTCGGCAGGCGCTGCGTGATGAACGCGCTGCGGGCCTGTACCACGTGGCCGCAGCGGGCGAGACGACCTGGCACGGATACGCGTGTTTGGTGCTGGAAACGGTGCAAGGCCTGGGGATGGCGTTGAAGGCCGGCCCGCAACACGTGCGCGCCGTGCCCACCAGCGGCTTTCCAACCCCCGCCCGCCGACCCAACAACTCGCGCCTGGACACGCACAAGTTCCGGGAAACCTTCGGCCTGCAACTCCCACCCTGGCAGGATGGCGTGCGGCGCATGCTGAGCGAGTCGTTCACCCCTGCTTCCTGAGCTCCAACCTCCCAGACCGTGACCAGGCACGCCCTTCGAACATGACACAACGCAAAGGCATCATCCTCGCGGGAGGCTCGGGCACACGCCTGCACCCCGCCACGCTGGCCATCAGCAAGCAACTGCTGCCGGTGTACGACAAGCCCATGGTGTACTACCCGCTCACCACCTTGATGCTCGCCGGCATCCGAGACATCCTGCTCATCAGCACGCCACAGGACACCCCGCGCTTCACGCAGTTGCTGGGGGATGGCCGCCAGTGGGGCCTGAACATCGAATACGCCGTGCAGCCCAGCCCCGACGGTCTGGCCCAGGCCTTCATCATCGGTGAGCGCTTTGTCGGCAACAGGCCCAGCGCCCTGGTGCTGGGCGACAACATCTTCTATGGCCACGACTTTGGCGTGGTGCTCAAACACGCCGATGCCCAGGCGCAAGGCGCCACCGTGTTCGCCTACCACGTGCACGACCCCGAGCGCTACGGGGTGGTGGCCTTTG
>CAYNWR010000608.1:0-1803 GCA_964400915.1 uncultured Burkholderiaceae bacterium | reverse complement strand
ATTTCGTCATGATCCGCCCCCAGATGAAGAAGCAGAAGGAGCACAAGGCCATGATCGATGCCTTGGCCAGGGGTGACGAGGTGGTGACGGTTGGTGGTGTTCTGGGCAAGGTCAGCAAGCTGGGCGAGACCCATCTGGGCATCGAGATTGCCGCGGGCGTCGAGGTGCAGGTGCAGCGCCATGCCGTGGTCCAGGTGCTGCCCAAGGGCACGATCAAGTAAACCGCGCCGAGACCGACTTGAACCGTTACCCCCTCTGGAAATACGCGATCATCGTGATCGCACTGTTGCTGGGCGCCCTGTACACACTGCCCAACTTCTTCGGCGAGGCGCCTGCGGTGCAGGTGTCATCGGGCAAGGCCACGGTCAAGGTCGATCTGGCGCTGCTGGAACGTGTCCAGCAGGCGGTGAAGGCCGCGGGCCTGGCGCCGGTCTCGATCGCGTTGGAGGGGCAATCGGTGCGGGCCCGGTTCGAGACCACGGACGAGCAGCTCAAGGCCAAGGATGCCATCCAGAAGGCGCTGATCCCTGATCCTGCCGATCCGCCGTTCATCGTGGCGCTGAACCTGGTTTCGCGCACGCCCACGTGGTTGCTGGCGCTGAGGGCCGCGCCCATGTACCTGGGCCTCGATTTGCGCGGTGGTGTGCACTTCATGCTGCAGGTTGATATGCCGGCAGCTGTGACCAAGAAGGCGGAATCCCTGGCGGGCGACCTGCGTTCGGCGTTGCGCGAAAAGTCGGTGCGCCACAGCGGAATAGGCCGCAATGGCCAAGCGATCGAGATTCGCGTGCGCGATGCCGCCACCCGCGATGCCGCCCAGTCTGTTCTGCGGGAGCAGTTCCCCGACCTGCAGTTCAGCGACAGCGCGGACGGCGCGGACATCCGCATCACAGCCACGATCAAGCCCGAATCGGTTCGGCGCGTGCAGGAGCAGGCGCTCAAGCAGAACATCACCACCCTGCACAACCGCATCAACGAGCTGGGTGTGGCCGAGCCCGTCATTCAACAGCAGGGTCTGGATCGCATCGTGGTGCAACTGCCTGGGGTGCAGGACACCGCCAAGGCCAAGGACATTCTGGGGCGCACGGCCACGCTCGAGGTGCGGCTGGTGGACGAAAGCAGCGAGGGCCGCGCGGCCGAAACCGGCGGCGTCGTCCCGTTTGGTGCCGAGAAGTATCTCGAGCGCAATGGCGCGCCGGTCATCGTGAAGAAGCAGGTGATCCTGACGGGGGAGAACCTCACCGATGCGCAGCCTGGATTTGACAACCAGACCCAGGAGGCGGCCGTGCACCTGACGCTGGATGCCAAGGGTGCGCGCATCTTCAAGGACGTGACCCGCGAGAACGTGGGCAAGCGGATGGCCATCCTGCTCTTCGAAAAGGGCAAGGGCGAGGTGGTGACCGCACCCGTCATCCGTGCCGAAATCGGCGGCGGGCGCGTCCAGATTTCCGGGCGCATGACCACGGTGGAGGCCAACGACGTGGCCCTGCTGTTGCGCGCCGGCTCCCTGGCCGCACCGATGGAAATCATCGAAGAGCGCACCGTGGGCCCGACCCTGGGTGCCGAGAACATCCGCATGGGTTTTGCCAGCGTCACCTGGGGCTTCGTGGCGGTTGCCGCCTTCATGTGTGTCTACTACATGTTGTTCGGCATCATCTCGAGCATCGCGCTGGGCGTGAACCTGCTGCTGCTGGTCGCGGTGCTGTCCATGTTGCAGGCCACGCTCACCCTGCCCGGCATGGCGGCGATGGCGCTGGCGCTGGGCATGGCGATCGACGCCAACGTGCTCATCAACGAACGCAT
>CAYNWR010000607.1:0-1804 GCA_964400915.1 uncultured Burkholderiaceae bacterium | reverse complement strand
CGGCCAGCCCGTCGAATCCTTCGACACCGACGCGCTGCACCTGCTGGTGCGCGATTTGTGGGAGACCATGCACGCCGCCAGCGGTGCGGGCCTGGCCGCACCCCAGATCGGTGTGAGTCTGCAGGTGGTGGTGTTCGGCTCCAACGACGTCAACCCGCGCTACCCCGACCGGCCTGTGGTGCCGGTCACCGTGCTGTGCAATCCGGTCATCACGCCTATGGGCGCCGACGAGGATGAGGACTGGGAAGGCTGCCTGTCGGTGCCGGGCTTGCGCGGTGTGGTGCCCCGCTGGCGGGCCATCCGCTACCAGGGCTTCGATCCCTTTGGTGATCCCATCGATCGCAGCGTCGAGGGTTTTCACGCGCGGGTGGTGCAGCACGAGTGCGACCACCTGATCGGCAAGCTCTATCCCATGCGCGTGCGGGATTTTTCGCGCTTTGGATTCATGTCGGTGCTCTTTCCGGATTTGGCGCCGGAAGCCGACGATTGAGCCCGCCGGTCACTGCGCCAATTCAGCCAGCAACTCGGTCTCGATCTCGATCTGGCGGCGGTTCTGCTGCAGTTCGGGCCCCTGGATCAGGAAGGTGTCCTCGACGCGCTCACCCAGGGTGGTGATCTTGGCCAGTTGCAGGCTGATCTGGTGGTGGGCCAGCACGCGCGCAATGCGATAGAGCAGCCCCACGCGGTCGCTGGCCGAGACGCTGAGCAGCCACCGCTGCGCTTTCTCGTCGGGTCGCAGGTCCACGCGCGGCGTGATCGGGAAACTCTTCACCCGGCGCGACACGCGCCCGCGGCTGGGCGGTGGCAGGGGCCCGGCGGCCTCGATGGTGCGAGCCAGTTCGGCCTCCACCATGGTCATGAGTTCCTGGTAGTGCTCGGCCAGATCGGTGGTCACCACCTGGAAGGTGTCCAGTGCCCAGCCGTTGCGGGCCGTGTGCACCTTGGCGTCGACGATGGAAAAACCGGCCTGGTCGAAGTAGCCGCAGATGCGGGCAAACAGATCGGGCTGATCGGGCGCGTACACCAGCACCTGCAGGCCTTCGCCCCAGGTGGCCAGGCGCGAGCGCACGACGGCGCGCTGCCCCCCCACGTGGCGGGCGAGGTGGCGGGTGTGCCAGGCGATGTCGGCCGGGTCGTGGCGCATGAAGTAGCCCACGTCCAGCGTGTCCCACAAGGGCTTGTGCGCGTCGTGGCGTTCGGACGAGCGCGCCAGGATCACCAGCGCATCGCGCTTGCGCGCTTCGATTTCCGCGTCGGGGTCGGGGGCGCGCCCGCCCAGCACGCGCAGGGTGGAGCGGTACAGATCCTCCAGCAGCTTGCCCTTCCAGGCGTTCCACACCTTGGGGCTCGTGCCGCGGATGTCGGCCACGGTCAACAGGTACAGGGCCGTCAGGCGCCGCTCGTTGCCCACGCGTCGTGCAAAGGCCTGGATGACGGCCGGGTCGCTCAGGTCTTCCTTCTGCGCCACATGGCTCATCGTGAGGTGTTCACGCACGAGGAATTCGACCAGTTCGGTGTCCTGGCGGCCCTCCGGGTTGCGGTCCAGGCGGTGCGCCCGGCAAAAACGCCGCACCTCGGAGCCACCCAGCACCGAATGATCGCCCCCGCGGCCTTTGGCGATGTCGTGGAACAGGGCGGCCAGGCAGAGGATCCAGGGCTTGTCCCAGCCGGCGGCCAGTTGCGAGCAGAACGGGTACTCGTGCGCATGCTCGGCAATGAAGAAGCGGCGCACATTGCGCAGCACCATCAGGATGTGCTGATCGACCGTGTAGACGTGGAACAGGTCGTGCTGCATCTGGCCCAC
>CAYNWR010000606.1:0-1806 GCA_964400915.1 uncultured Burkholderiaceae bacterium | reverse complement strand
CCGTGAAACTGGCGGGGCCGCTGTCGCACCCGAAGGGCTGCAGGGATCGCCCCACACGTGCAAGCAACATCGCCTGACGGGCCTCGGCCAGCAGGTGCCCCGTGTCGTTGCTGGCACTGCCGTCCACACCCAGGCCCACGGGCGCACCAGCGTCCAGCAGTTGCCGCACGGGTGCGATGCCCGAAGCCAGTCGCATGTTGCTGCACGGGCAGTGCGCCACGCCGGTGCGGGTGCGGGCAAAGGCCTGGATGCCGGCCTCGTCCAGCTTGACACCGTGGGCATGCCACACGTCATGGCCCAGCCAGCCCAGTTGTTCGGCGTATTGCGCCGGCGTGCACCCAAAGCGCTCGAGGCTGTAGGCCACGTCGTGGTCGTTTTCGGCCAGGTGGGTGTGCAGCCGCACCCCATAGGCGCGCGCCAGCGCGGCGGACTCGCGCATCAGGTCGCGGCTGACGGAAAAGGGCGAACACGGCGCCACACCGACCTGCACCATGGCGCCGGGCCGGCTGTCGTGCCAACGCTCGATGAGGCGCCGGGTGTCGTGCAGGATGTCCGACTCGCGCTCCACCAGGGCGTCGGGCGGAAGCCCACCCTGGCTGGCCCCGACACTCATCGATCCGCGCGTGGCCAAAAAACGCATGCCCATGGCCTGTGCCGCCTCGATGCTGTCATCCAGGCGCACCCCATTGGGATACAGGTAGAGGTGGTCGCTGGTCGTGGTGCAGCCCGACAGCATCAGCTCGAGCATCGCCACCTGGGTGGACACCTGGATCATCTCGGGCGTGAGGCGCGCCCAGATGGGATACAGACCCCTCAGCCAGGTGAACAGCTCGGCGTCCTGCACCGCCGGCACCACGCGTGTGAGCGACTGGAACATGTGGTGATGGGTGTTGACCAGGCCCGGCACCACCACCGTGTGGCGCGCATCGATGACCACATCGGCCTGATCGGGCAGTTCGGCCGCCGGGCCGATCGCCTCGATGCGAGAGCCACGCACCAGCAGCGAGGCATCGCGCCACTCGCGCGCGGCATCGTCCATGGTGGCGATGCAATGGGCGTTGCGCACGAGCAGGGTTGGCTCGTGCGCCGCACCCTGCCCCTGGGCGGGCATCGTGGTGGGCCCGACCGCAGCAGGCACCTCCAGTGAGGGCCACGACGCCATGGCCGGCCTCTACTTCAGCGGCGCACCGGCCTGGAACCAGCGGCCGATGAGGGCACGCTCGTCTTCGGTCAGGCCCGTGCTGTTGTTCATGGGCATGGTGCGCGCCACCACGACCTGCTGGTAGACGGCCTGGGCATGCCGGCCCAGCTGCTCGGGCGAATCGAGTCGCACGTTCTTCATTTGCACCTGCTCGCCGTGGCAGGGCAGGCAGCGTTGGGCCAGCACCGGTGCCAGCGCCGCATAGGTGGGCGCCGGTTGTGCCGCCGCCGCTGCGGGCGCCTCACGCCGTTCGGGCGCCAGAGCCACGATGGTGACCAGAATGAAGGCACAGCCCACCGCCGCATAGGGCCAGGGATGGGCGTTGCGCCCGTGCCGCCAGCCATGGCGCATCACGAAGAACTGGCGGATCAAGGCACCCGCCAGCATCATCACGATCAGAACCAGCCAGTTGTGGCTGTGGCTGTAGGTGAAGCTGTAATGGTTGGACAGCATCGCAAACAGCACGGGCAGCGTGAAATAGGTGTTGTGCACACTGCGCTGCTTGCCGCGCTTGCCGTGGATGGCCAGATCGGCCGGGTTGGTGTTCTGCCCGGTGGTCATCGCAGCGACCACCGTGCGCTGGCCCGGGATGATCCAGAAGAACA
>CAYNWR010000605.1:0-1807 GCA_964400915.1 uncultured Burkholderiaceae bacterium | reverse complement strand
CCAAGCGCTTCCTGATCACCATTGGCGACCGCACGGTGGGTGGCCTCACGCACCGCGACCAGATGGTGGGCCCCTGGCAGGTGCCGGTGGCCGATTGCGCCGTCACGCTGGCCGACTTTGAAGGATTCGCGGGCGAAGCGATGAGCATGGGCGAGCGCACCCCGGTGGCCGTGCTCGACGCGCCGGCCTCGGGCCGCATGGCCGTGGGCGAGGCGATCACCAACCTGCTGGCCGCCCCCATCGAGCTGCCGCGTGTGAAGCTGTCGGCCAACTGGATGGCCGCCTGCGGCCAGGCTGGCGAAGACGCCACCTTGTACGACACGGTGCGGGCCGTCGGTGCCGAGTTGTGCCCGGCCCTGGGCGTGAGCATTCCGGTGGGCAAGGACAGCCTGTCGATGGCCACGCGCTGGAACGCGGCCGACGGCAGCGCGCGCCAGGTCACCGCGCCGGTCAGCCTGGTGGTGACCGCCTTTGCCAGCCTGGGCGACGTGCGCGGCTGCCTCACCCCGCAACTGGACCGCACCGAGGTGGACACCACGCTCATCCTGGTGGACCTGGGCGCCGGGCGCATGCGCATGGGCGCATGTGTGCTGGCGCAGGTGCTGCAATCGGTGGGCGACCGCACACGCGACGGTGTGCCCGATCTGGACGACCCACAAGACCTCGTGCGCCTGGTGGCGGCCATCAACACGCTGCGCGCGCGCGACCTGCTGCTGGCCTACCACGACCGCAGCGATGGCGGCCTGCTGGCCTCGGTGGCCGAGATGGCCTTTGCCGGCAACGTGGGTGTGGCGCTCAACGTGGACATGCTGATCACCGAAGGCGATGGCATCCAGGACAGCCGGGCCGATTTCGGCGACGCCAAGAACTGGGCTCAGCAGGTGAGCGCGCGGCGCGACGAACTCACCCTGCGGGCGCTGTTCAACGAAGAGCTGGGCGTCGTGGTGCAGGTGCGCACCGCCGACCGCTCGGCGGTGATGCAGGTGCTGCGCGAACACGGGCTGGCGCGCCACGCACACGTGATCGGCAAGACGCGCCCCGATGCTGCTGCGCTGGACACGGGCAAGCGTGAGCTGCAGATCTGGCGCGACACGCGCTGCGTGTTTGCCGCGCCCCTGGCCGAGCTGCACCGCTTGTGGGACGAGGTGAGCTGGCGCATCTGCCGTGAGCGCGACCACCCCGATTGCGCCGACGCCGAGCATGCCCGTGTGGGCGATCCGGACGCGGCCGGGCTGGTGGTTGCTCCTGTTTTGAAAGCAAACCAGCAAAACCTGGCGCCCGCTTTGATGCTCTCAAAGCCCAAAGTGGCGGTGTTGCGCGAGCAGGGCGTCAATTCCCACCTGGAAATGGCCTGGGCCTTTGCCCAGGCCGGTTTCGACCCCTGTGACGTGCACATGACCGATCTGCAGGCCGGCCGTGTGCGCCTGGAGGCCTTCCAGGCCCTGGTGGCCTGCGGCGGCTTCAGTTACGGCGACACGCTGGGGGCCGGGGTGGGCTGGGCACGCAGCATCGCCTTCAACGAGGCGCTGGCCGCGCAGTTTCGCGCCTTCTTTGCCGACGAGCGCCGCCTGGCCCTGGGCGTGTGCAATGGCTGCCAGATGTTTGCCGAACTGGCCGGCGCGGGGCTGATCGCTGGTGCGCAGGATTGGCCGCGCTTCACGCACAACCGCAGCGGGCGTTTTGAAGCCCGCCTGTCGCAGGTGCTGGTGCCCGAATCGCCCAGTGTCTTCCTGGGCGGCTTGGCCGGCAGTCTGTTGCCCGTGGCTGTGGCCCACGGCGAGGGGTTTGCCGATTTCACGCAGCAGGG
>CAYNWR010000604.1:0-1807 GCA_964400915.1 uncultured Burkholderiaceae bacterium | reverse complement strand
GTGCTGTCTTCGCAGGCCAACATCGCCGGCTACAAGGCCGTGATGATCGCGGCCAATCAATACCAACGCCTGTTTCCGATGCTGATGACCGCTGCCGGCACGATCAAGGCGGCACGGGTCGTGATTCTGGGCGTCGGTGTCGCTGGACTGCAGGCGATTGCCACCGCCAAGCGGCTGGGTGCCGTGATCGAAGCAAGCGATGTGAGGCCCAGCGTCAAGGAACAGGTGGAATCGCTGGGCGCCAAGTTCATCGATGTGCCCTTCGAGACTGCCGAAGAGAAGGAAGCCGCCGAGGGCGTGGGTGGCTACGCGCGCCCGATGCCTCAAAGCTGGCTGGATCGCCAGAAGCTTGAAGTCGCCAAGCGCGTGGCTCAGGCCGACGTGGTGATCACCACGGCCCTGATTCCGGGACGGCCGGCGCCGGTGCTGGTGACCGAAGAGATGGTCCAGTCCATGAAGGCAGGTTCCGTGATCATCGATCTGGCGGCGCCGGCGGGCGGCAATTGCCCCTTGACCCAGGCCGGTCAGACGGTCGTCCGGCACGGGGTGACCCTGGTCGGCGAAACGAACCTGCCCGCGCTGGTGGCGGCTGACGCCTCGTCGCTGTACGCGCGCAACGTTCTGGATTTCCTCAAGCTGATCCTCATCAAGGACCAGGGCGTGCAGGTCAACCTGGACGACGACATCGTCAGCGCCTGCCTCATGACCCAAGGCGGCGAAGTCCGCCGCAAGTAGACAGACCCCACAGAGCCCCAGCCCTTCCAGGAGCAAGACCGCCATGGACGCCGTCTCCCCAACCGTTGTCAACCTCATCATTTTTGTGCTCGCCATTTACGTGGGTTACCACGTGGTCTGGAACGTCACGCCGGCGCTGCACACCCCGCTGATGGCGGTGACCAACGCCATCTCCGCCATCGTGATCGTGGGCGCGATGCTCGCAGCCGCACTGACCGAAACCACCTTGGGCAAATCGATGGGCGTGTTGGCCGTGGCCTTGGCGGCGGTCAATGTCTTCGGTGGATTCCTGGTCACCCGGCGGATGCTTGAAATGTTCCGCAAGAAGGACAAGAAAGTCGATGGAGGGAAAGCCAAGTGAGCATGAACCTCGTCACGCTGCTGTATCTGGCGGCCAGCATCTGTTTCATTCAGGCCCTCAAGGGCCTGTCGCATCCAACGACCTCGATTCGCGGCAATGTGTTCGGGATGGTGGGCATGACGATTGCCGCGCTGACCACCGCCGCCCTGATCGTTGAACTCTCTGGCGGCAAGGCCCAGGGCATGGTGTGGGTGCTGCTGGGCCTGGTGGTGGGTGGCGCAGTGGGTGCCATCATGGCCAACCGGGTCGAGATGACCAAGATGCCGGAACTGGTCGCTTTCATGCACAGCATGATCGGCCTGGCGGCGGTGTTCATCGCCGTCGCGGCGGTGGCCGAACCGTGGGCTTTTGGCATCACGGCCAAGGGTGGCGCCATCCCTGCGGGCAACCGGCTTGAACTGTTCCTGGGCGCGGCCATCGGCGCCGTCACCTTTTCTGGTTCGGTCATCGCGTTCGGAAAGCTGTCGGGCAAATACAAGTTCCGACTTTTTCAGGGCGCGCCGGTTGTGTTTGCCGGCCAGCACAAGATCAACCTGCTGCTGGGCCTGGCGACCGTGGGCCTGGGCCTGGCCTTCATGTTCACTGAAAACTGGACCGCCTTCTTTGTGATGCTTGCCTTGAGCTTTGTGCTGGGCGTGCTGATCATCATCCCGATCGGCGGCGCCGACATGCCCGTGGTCGTCTCGATGCTCAACAGCTATTCGGGTTGGG
>CAYNWR010000603.1:0-1813 GCA_964400915.1 uncultured Burkholderiaceae bacterium | reverse complement strand
GGGCATGGTCGATGCCCAGGGTTCGCTGCAATGGAAGGGCCAGGAGATCATGGGGCGCAAGCCCTATGAAGTGGCGCACCTGGGGTTGGGCTACGTTCCGGAAAACCGCGACATCTTCCCGACGCTCACGGTCCACCAGAACCTGATGCTCGGCGAGAAGGGCCAAAACAAGACGGCACGCTGGTCGTTCAATGACATGTACACCATGTTCCCGCGCCTGAAGGAACGACAACACACCGAAGCGGGTGTGCTGTCGGGTGGCGAGCAGCAGATGCTGACGCTGTGCCGCACCCTGATGGGCGACCCGGACCTGATCATCATCGACGAACCCACGGAAGGCCTGGCCCCCAAGATCGTCGAATTGGTGGCCGACTACCTGCGCGCCCTGCGCGACCGTGGCATTTCGGTGCTCCTGATCGAGCAGAAGCTGACGATTGCCATGAGCGTCTCGGATCGCGCCTGTGTGATGGGGCATGGCAGCATCGTTTTCGAGGGCACGCCCGACGAATTGCGGGCCGATTCGTACATCCGCAAGGAGTGGCTCGAAGTCTGATGGCGGTGCGCAGTTTTGTCGCCATTGGGACAAAACGCCTACGACGCAGGGATGCGCCACTTACAATCAGAAATCGAACGATCGTTCTTTTTTGCGAGCGGCTGCCAGGCCGCCGTATTTTTATCGACCGAGGTATCCAATGACCGCGCTCTATCAGGAAATCGGCGACGTCGCCGTTGTCACCCTTTCCAACCCCCCCGTCAACGGCTTGGGTCTGTCCACGCGAGTCGGTATCGCCGACGGGCTGGCGCGGGCCAATGCCAATCCCGCCATCCGCGCCATCGTGCTGACCGGCGCGGGCAAGGCGTTTTCGGGTGGAGCCGACATCAAGGAATTCGGCAGCCCGAAGGCCTTGCAGGAACCCAACCTGCTGTCGGTCATCTCGGCGATCGAGAATTCCGGTAAACCGGTTGTCGCAGCGGTGCACTCGGTGGCCATGGGGGGCGGCCTTGAACTCGCCCTGGGTTGCCACTACCGCATCGCGGCGCCTGGCTGCAGCGTGGCGCTGCCCGAGGTAAAGATCGGGCTCATTCCGGGTGCCGGCGGTACGCAGCGCCTGCCGCGCGTGCTGGGTGTTGAAGCCGCCCTGAACATGATTGTCAGCGGCGAGCCCGTCAAGAGTGAAATGCTCGCGATGCTGCCGGGGCAGAAGCTGTTTGATCGCATGGCGACAGCCGCAGACAAACTGGCCGACGAAGCCCTGGCCTTCGCGCGCGAGATGGCCACCCAGCATGCCGACGGCAGCCCCTTGCCGCTGGTGCGCAATCTTCCCTGTCGCCATCCGATGGGCGGGGCCTACTTTCAGTTCGCCCGCAACATGGTCGGCGGCATGTCCAAGAATTTCCCGGCGCCGCTCAAGTGCATCGAGGCGGTCGAAGCGGCGACCAAGAAGAAGTTCGCCGACGGGATGCTGACCGAGCGCGAGCTGTTCATCAACCTGATGTGGACACCCGAATGCCGCGCGCTTCGGCACCTGTTTGTTGCCGAACGGGCGGCTTCCAAGATCGCCGACGTGCCCGAAGACACGCCCCAGCGCACCATTGCCAAGGTGGCGGTGATCGGAGCCGGCACCATGGGGGGCGGCATCACGATGAACTTCCTCAACGCCGGTGTCCCGGTGGTCATGCTCGAGATGAAGCAAGAGGCGCTGGATCGCGGCATCGCGACGATGCGCAAGAACTATGAGGCGCAGGTCAAGAAAGGCAAGCTCAAGCAGGACAAGTACGACCAGCGCATGGCGTTGTTGAGCACCACACTGAG
>CAYNWR010000602.1:0-1815 GCA_964400915.1 uncultured Burkholderiaceae bacterium | reverse complement strand
TCGGTGATGCCCTGCACGTTGTCGTGGCCGCGGAAGATGTTGGCGCCGCCGCCGGACTTGCCGATGTTGCCCAGCGCCAGTTGCAACAGGCACGACGCCCGCACCATGGCATTGCCAATGGTGTGCTGGGTATGGCCCACGCACCACACCAGGGTGCTGGGGCGGTTTTCAGCAAGCGTCTTGGCAACTTGCAGGCACTCGGCCTCCGTGACGCCGCTGGCTTCCAACACCTTGTCCGGCGTCCATTTGGCCAACACTTCCTCGCGCACCTTGTCCATGCCGTAGACGCGGTCATGGATGTACTGCTTGTCTTCCCAGCCGTTCTTGAAGACGTGATACAGCACCCCAAACAGGAAGGGGATGTCCGACCCCGACCGGATGCGTACGTATTGGTCCGCCTTGGCTGCCGTGCGCGTGAACCGTGGATCGACCACGATCATCTTTGCGCCCTTTTCCTTCGCGTGCAACATGTGCATCACCGACACCGGATGTGCTTCGGCCGCATTCGAGCCGATGTACATCGCAGCCTTCGTGTTCTGCATGTCGTTGTACGAATTCGTCATCGCACCGTAACCCCACGTATTCGCCACACCGGCGACAGTCGTGGAGTGGCATATTCGTGCCTGGTGGTCGGTGTTGTTACTCCCCCAGAAACTCATCCACTTGCGCAGCAGGAAACCCTGCTCGTTGTTGTGCTTGCAAGACCCGACCACAAAGATCGAATCCGGTCCGCTGGTCTTGCGCAGATCCAGCATCCTGGCGCTGATTTCGTTCAGGGCCGTGTCCCAGCTGATGCGTTGGTACTTGCCATCCACCAGCTTCATGGGGTATTTCAGGCGGAACTCGCCGCGACTGTTGTCGCGTACCGCAGCGCCCTTGGCGCAATGCGCGCCCATGTTGATCGGTGAATCGAAAACCGGCTCCTGACGCACCCAGACACCGTTTTCCACCACCGCGTCGATCGCACAACCCACCGAGCAGTGTGGGCAGACCGTGCGCTTGACCTCAATCTTCTTGCCCGCAGCAGCAGCCGGGGCATCGGCCGCGTCGGCCTTGCGCACCAAGGTCAGCTGAGAGGCGGCCATGCCAACCCCCAGCCCCAACCCGGAATGGCGCAGGAAGCGACGCCTGTCCATTCGAGGGATGGCGCGGGATAAACCGCGCGCCAAGCCATCGACAAGTGTCCGGGAAGTCGGCACGGATGCCGCTCCCCCACTCGTCGACCGTCGTGTCAGCAGCATGGGTGCCTCCTGTTTGACCGTTTCAATCTGAAAAAAATGGGAGCGTCTGTAGAGCCGCCGGGCTCTCAGATGCGCGCCGTCTGGTAGTACTGTTTGACGTGCTCCGTCAGCCGGTAGCCCGTCGACGTGTTGGGCGGATCAGCCGGCTGCCGAGCCTCGGTTGCGGCGCCCGGGTCTTGCGCCGGCGCCATCACCACCACCGCCGTTGCCGCAGCACCGGCCGCCACCGCGCCGCCCAAAAGCGCGCGCCGCGCAAGAACTTCCTTTTGCTGTGCCATGGATGCTCCGTTTCCTACGCCCGGGTTGCAGACGTATGTTTGCCACTGCATAGGATGCTAGCGGAAGCCGCACCATCGTGGGTCAAATAGCTGATCTATGGTTTACCCGCAGAAACGCAGCCCAAAACGGGCTCAGACCGCGAACGCGGCGGGGATCGGACAGAATCCTTCAGCCACCCAGCGGTGGCCCAACCGCCCGAAACTTCAGCAAGAGACCCCGTGATCGTCGGAACCGCAGGCCATATCGACCATGGCAAGACCTCGCTGGTCAAGGCCTTGACCGGGGTCGACACCGA
>CAYNWR010000601.1:0-1816 GCA_964400915.1 uncultured Burkholderiaceae bacterium | reverse complement strand
GTAGGCGCGCAACCGCTCCTCGATCTCGATGTTGCCGGGGCAGCGCTCTT
Source organism: uncultured Burkholderiaceae bacterium (assembly GCA_964400915.1). Classification (GTDB taxonomy): domain Bacteria; phylum Pseudomonadota; class Gammaproteobacteria; order Burkholderiales; family Burkholderiaceae_C; genus CAYNWR01. The sequence continues at coordinate 1,766 of CAYNWR010000601.1, read as the reverse complement.
CCTGGTCGGGCTCGATGGTGTTGACGTAGCCGGTGGTGGCCGAGAACGGCATGTCGATGCTGTGCTCGCGCGCATGCTCCAGCAGCTGCTCCAGCAGAAAGTGCGCGCGTTCGTGCCCTTCGCTGGCGATGACGGCGGCAAGCGCGTCCATCCATTCGCGGGTTTCCTGGGCGTCCGGGTCGTTGGCTGCAGAGCCAAACAGTTGCTGGGCGTTGGCCGACATGGCGGGTCTCCTTGGTGGGTTTCGGCGATAGGCCCTAGTGTGACACAAGTCGATCAAATTTCAAATAGCAGTTGCTGATCCCATATTATGGAATATCGAAAGACCCGCAGAAGCAAGCCACAGGTCTAAACTGGCATGCATGCGCATGCCGGCCATCAAACCCAACGCCCGCGATGCGGCTTCGTTCGGCCCTCCTCCGGGCCAGGCGCCCAGGCGGGCACCGCCGTGGCCGCTGATCGCGCCGTTGCGCAGTTGGTGGCGACGCCAGTCGCCCGCGCGCCAAGACCGCTTTGCCTTCATGGGTCCCCTCCTGGCGGTGCTGCTGTTCCTGGCAGCCATCGCCTTTGCGTTCTGGTACCTGCGGGTGGAGGAGATGGAACGCGAGCAGGAGGCGGTGCGGCGCGATCTGGAATACGGCCAGCAGCAGATGCGCCTGCGCCTGATCGATCGCCAGGAACAACTGATGGGCCTGGCCCGCGAGATCGCCAATCGCAGCGTCGACGCCGCCGAGTTTGGCCAGCGCAGCGAGGCCCTGCTGGTGCAGCATCCCGAGCTGCAATCGGTCACCTGGATCAATGCCCGGCGCCGGGTGGTTGCTGGCGAAGCCGCTGCGGCCGTGCCGGTGTCTGCGCGCATGGTGACCGGGGAGATCATGCGCGCGCCCGAGACCGACGCCACCTTCACCCTGGCACGCGACCTGCGCCAACCGGTCTATTCGCAGCCCAGCCAGGGTACGGACAACACGGGTGCGCTGCAATTGCACATCCCCATCCTGGATGGCACACGGTTTGCCGGCATGGTGCTGGCCGAGTACTCGCTCGATGGTCTGCTGCGCTACAGCCTCCCGCCCGATGTATCGGCTCGGTATGCGATGGCCTTGCTGGACGGCAAGGGCGCCTTGCTCGCGGGCTCCCTGGCCCCCAAGCAGGCCCCGGCCGAGCGCCTGCTGCCCTGGGCCAAGCGCCCCGAGGCTCACGAGGTGCCGGTGTCGCCCGTGGGCAATGGCCTGATCCTGCGGGCCCAGGCCTGGCGCACCTCGCTGGGCCTGGTGGGCAGCGGCCTGTTCTGGCTGGTGACGGTGTTGGCCGTGATGACCGCGTGGATGCTGATCGCCACCTGGGGGCACACGCGCCGGCGCATGCAGGCCCAGCAGGCGCTGGTGGCCGAAACCAATTTTCGGCGGGCGATGGAAAACTCCATGCCCACCGGCATGCGTGCGCTCGATCTGCAGGGACGCATCACCTACGTCAACGCAGCGTTCTGCCACATGACGGGCTGGTCCGAAAAGGAATTGGTGGGCTGCCGCGCGCCGTTCCCCTATTGGCCCGAAAACGACCGCGCGCAACTGATGGCGCGCCTGGACGACGAACTGCGCGGCCGCGTCTCGCCCGCCGGTGTGCAGGTGCACGTCAAGCGCAAGGACGGCAGCCTGTTCGATGCGCGCATCTATGTGTCGCCGCTGGTCGATGCCCTGGGCAAGCAGACGGGGTGGATGACCTCCATGACCGACATCACCGAGCCCAACCGGGTACGCGAACAACTG
>CAYNWR010000600.1:0-1828 GCA_964400915.1 uncultured Burkholderiaceae bacterium | reverse complement strand
CGCACATGGCCCGGTTGCAGCGGCACAAAAGCTTGTACGTCACGCGACAGCGTGTTGTAGATGCGAAGACTCATGGAAAAAAATGAAAGCCCAGCCGACGCGCCGGGCCGCAACGTCGACTCAGGGATCGGGATTGCGAGGAACCCCCTGAACTACAATCGTCCGCAGTATACGGTCGCTGCCGAACGACGCTGTTGGCGGTTTGGCGCCCGGTGTCCGGAGACCTTCCCATCATGACGTTTGCGCCCCTGCAAAAACTCCTGCATCTGCTGCGCGCCGGCTTGCTGTCGGTCCTTTCGGCAACCGCCTTGTTCGCAGCCGCACCGGCATGCGCGGATGACATTCGCGACCTGCAAGCCTTGCTGCGGCAGGGCAAGACCACCGAAGCCCTGGCGCGAATCGAAAAAGCCCTGTCCGAGCGGCCCAAGGATGCCCAGCTGCGTTTTCTCAAGGGCGTGGCGCTCACCGATTCGGGCAAGGCGGCCGACGCGGCCCAGGTGTTCACGGGGCTCACCCAGGATTTCCCCGAGTTGCCCGAGCCGTACAACAACCTGGCGGCCATCCTCGCGTCCCAGGGCGCCTTTGACAAAGCCCGTGTGGCCCTTGAAATGGCGATCCGCCTCAACCCAGGCTATGCCGTTGCCCATGAAAACCTGGGCGATGTGTATGCCCGACTGGCGGCTCAGGCCTGGAACCGCTCCTTGGAGCTTGAGGCCAACAACCCCGGCGCCAAGGCCAAGCTGGCCCAGGTGCGAGACATCATCGCGCCCAAGGATGCCGGCCGCGCTGGCGCGCGCCCCGCGCGCTGATTCCGCCCGCGCCCACCGCTTTTCTGCTCGTTTCGTTTTGGAGACTCCCACTGTGACCGTTTTGTCGCACGCCGGACGTGGCCGCCGCGCCGCTGCCCTGGCCTCGCTGGCCCTGCTCCTTGCCGGTGCCGCCACCACCAGCGCCGCGCAGGAAGCTCCCAAGGTGAAGTTCACCACCACCGCGGGCGAGTTCGTCGTCGAGGTCTATCCCGACAAGGCGCCCAAGACCGTCGAGAACTTCCTGCAGTATGTGCGCGACAAGCACTACGACGGCACCATCTTCCACCGCGTGATCGAGAACTTCATGGTGCAAGGTGGGGGCTACGACAGCAGCTACCAGGAACGCAAGACCCGGGCCCCCGTGGCCCATGAAGGCCGTGACGCCCTCGCCAAGGGCGGACCGCGCAACGTGGTGGGCACGCTGGCCATGGCGCGCACCAACAACCCGCATTCGGCCACGGCCCAGTTCTTCATCAACGTGAAGGACAACGCCTTTCTCGACGCGACGGTGATTCCGCCGGGCGATCCGGTTCCCCGCTTTGAATACCAGGGCCGTGTCTACGAGAACGTTCCGCGCGCCAATCTGGAGAATTCACCCCAGCTGTGGGGATACACCGTGTTCGGCAAGGTCACCAGCGGCATGGATGTGATCACGCGCATCAAATCGGCGCCAACCGGCCCCGGCGGCCCCTTTCCCACCGACGTGCCGCGCACCCCCATCGTCATTCAATCCGCCACCCTCCTGAAGTAAAACCATGAGCGCAACCCAAGTCGATCTCATCCTCAGTTCCCACGGCACGGTCACGCTCGAACTCGACGCGGCCAAGGCACCCAAGAGCACCCAGAACTTTCTGGCCTATGTCGCGGCCGGCCACTACGACGGCACGGTATTTCATCGCGTCATCGACGGTTTCATGATCCAGGGCGGAGGGTTCGACGCCGACATGAAGCAAAAGCCCACCCTGGCCGCCATCGAGAACGAGGCCAACAACGGGCTCAAGAATGCCTGCTACACCGTG
>CAYNWR010000599.1:0-1836 GCA_964400915.1 uncultured Burkholderiaceae bacterium | reverse complement strand
GGCCGGCATCTTCAAGTTCAAGGGGGCGGCGCGGGTCGGTGCCGAGCTGGCCTGCGAGGCCGAGCTGATGTGCACCATGCGCACAATCGCCTGAACCCGCAGCCCCACGATTTCGACAACCGCTGTCCCGTCAATGGCACAGATCCACGCCACCGCCATCGTCGATGCCGGCGCATCGCTGGACGATGGCGTGCAGGTGGGGCCCTATACCCTCATCGGACCCCACGTGCGCATCGGCGCCGGCACGCAGATTGGCCCGCATTGCGTGCTGGAAGGGCGCACCACCATCGGACGCGACAACCGCATCGGTCCGTTTGTCACGCTGGGTGCGCCACCACAGGACAAGAAATACGCGGGCGAGCCTTGCGAGTTGCACATCGGCGACCGCAACACCATCCGCGAGTACAGCACCTACAACATCGGCACGGCCGGTGGCGGGGGTGTGACGCGGCTGGGAAACGACAACCTGATGATGGCCTACACCCATCTGGCCCATGACTGCCAGGTGGGCAACCACACCATCTTTGCCAACAACGCGCAGATCGCCGGCCACGTCGAGGTGGGTGACTGGGTGATCCTGGGTGCCTACACCGTGGTTCACCAGTTTGTTCGCATCGGCGCGCACGCCATGACGGCGATGTGTGCGCTGCTGTTTGCCGATCAGCCGCCCTTCGTGATGAGCCAGGGGCAGCCCGCGCGGGCGCGCTCGATGAACTTCGAAGGCTTGCGCCGGCGTGGTTTCTCGCCTGAACGCATGACGTGTGTGCGGGCCATGTACAAGGCGCTGTATCGCAGCGACGAAACGCTGGATCAGGCACGGGCACGCATTGCAGCGCTTGCGTCCGAGTTCCCGGATGCAGCCGCCGACGTCGAGCTGATGGATCGGTTCCTGGCGCAGGTGACCGCCCAGCGCGGCATCGTGCGCTGAATCGCGATGCTGCCGCGCGGCTCGGCGGCTGGCGCGGCAGCCGGCCCACGCTCCCTGGTGATGGTTGCCGGTGAAGCCTCGGGCGATCTGCTGGGCAGCATCCTGTTGGCCGGTGGTCGTGCACGTTGGCCGGAATTGACCAGTGCTGGCATCGGCGGGCCCGCCATGCAACGCGAGGGCTTCGATGCCTGGTGGCCATCGCGCCTTCTGGCCGTGCGCGGTTACGTCGAGGTGCTTCGCCACTACCGCGGCATCGTGCGCGTCCGCGACCAATTGCGCGAGCGCGTCCTGCGCGATCCGCCGTCGTTGTTTGTGGGCATCGATGCGCCGGACTTCAACCTTCTGCTCGAAGCCCAGTTGCGCGAGGCCGGTGTGCACACGGCCCATTTTGTCTGTCCCTCCATCTGGGCCTGGCGGCCCGAGCGCATCCAACTGCTGCGCCGGGCGGCTGGCCATGTGTTGTGCATCTTTCCTTTTGAGCCCGCCTTGTTGGCGGGGCATGGCATCGCGGCCACTTATGTCGGCCATCCCCTGGCTGCTCACATTCCCGCGACACCCGACCGAGCGGCCGCGCGCCGGGCGCTGGGCCTGCGCGACGACGCGCAGGTGGTGGCCTTGCTGCCCGGCAGCCGCGCCAGCGAAATCGAGCACCACACCCTGCGCTTCGTCGAGGCCGCACGTCACATGGCCCGCCTGCGGCCGGCACTGGAGTTCGTCCTGCCCGCTGTGCCCGAACTGCTTGAATCGGTCCAACGGGAGGTGGCCCGCATCCCCCTGCAGCGGCCGGTGCGTGTGGTGGCCGGCCAATCGCACACGGTGATGGCCGCGTGCGACGTGGCCCTGGTGGCCAGCGGAACGGCCACACTGGAAGCCGCGCTGTTCAAGCGGCCCATGGTCATTGCCTACCA
>CAYNWR010000598.1:0-1836 GCA_964400915.1 uncultured Burkholderiaceae bacterium | reverse complement strand
GGCGATGCCGCCGGGCGCGTACATGACCATGAACAGGAAGATCAGGCCCAGGTACAGCAGCCAGGCCTTGGTGAGTTCGGACAACAACACAAAGGCCAGCACCATCAACACGGCGCCCAGGATCGGACCAAAAAAGAAGGTCGCACCCCCCAGGAACACGAAGAGCAGGTAGGCGCCCGAACGGCTGGCACCGACGACCTCGGAGGTCACGATCTCGAAATTCAGCGCAGACAGCCCGCCCGATATCCCGGCAAAGAAACCGCTGATGCAAAAGGCCAGGAAGCGCACGCGCTGGGTGTCGTAACCGACGAACTCCACGCGCTCCGGGTTGTCGCGCACGGCATTGAGCATGCGGCCCAGCGGCGTGCGCGTGAACGCGAACATCAGCGCAGTGCAGGCGAAGGTGTACACCGCAATCAGGTAGTAAAGCTGGATCTGGGGGCCAAACGTGATGCCCCAGGGCTTGGAGCCGGCCACGCGGTTGCCGTTGATGCCGCCCTCACCGCCAAAGAATTCGGGGAACATCAGTGACATGGCCCAGACCAACTCTCCGATGCCCAGGGTGATCATGGCAAAAGGTGTCCCCGCCTTCTTGGTGGTGATCCAGCCGAACAGCATGGCAAAGGCCAGGCCACTGAGCCCCCCCACGATCGGCAGCAGGCTCACAGGCAGACCCAGTTTGCCGGCCGATATCAGGTTGAGCGTGTGAATCGCGAGGAACGATCCCAGACCTGAATACACCGCGTGACCGAAGCTGAGCATGCCCCCCTGCCCCAACAGGATGTTGTAGGACAGGCAGACGATGATGGCGATGCCCATCTGGCTCAACATCGTGTGCGACAGCGAGCTCTTGAAGAGCAGGGGCGCAATGGCAAGCACCAGCGCAAAGAGACTCCAGACGACCCAGCGGCCGACATTGAAGGGCTTGAATTCGTAGTAGCGCACCGTCCTAACCCTCCCGCGTACCCAACAGCCCCTTGGGCCGGAAGATCAGAATCAGCACCAGCAGCAGATACGGCAGGATGGCAGCGATCTGCGATATCTTGACCTTGAGCACCACCCAGCCAAACGTGGACTCATTGACCGTCATGCCAAGAAAGCGCAGGGCATCGGCCAGCGATTGATCGCTGCCCACGGCAAACGCGTCCAGCACCCCGATCAGGAGCGAGGCCACAAAGGCGCCGGGCAAAGAGCCCATGCCCCCCACCACCACCACCACAAAAATGATCGACCCGACTGTGGCAGCCATGCCCGGCTCGGTGACGAACTGGGCACCGCCCACGGCACCGGCCAGGCCAGCCAAAGCTGCGCCACCACCAAAGACCATCATGAACACACGCGGTACGTTGTGCCCCAATGCCTCGACCGCGTCGGGATGGGTGAGCGCCGCCTGGATCACCAGGCCGATGCGCGTCTTCTTGAGCAAGAGCCAGAGGGCCGCGAGCATCGCAAAGGCCACGCCCATCATGAAGACCCGATAGGCCGGAAAGTTGGTGCCGAAAATCGTGAACGCCGGGAAATCCAGCCAAGGCGGTTTTCGGTAGTCCATGGCCGCCCTGCCCCAGATCAACTGCACGATTTCCAGAATGAGGTAACTCAGGCCAAAGGTGATGAGCAGTTCGGGCACATGGCCGAAGGCGTGCACACGCCGCAGGCAGTAGCGCTCGAACAAGGCGCCCAGGATCCCCACAAGGATCGGCGCCGCAATGAGACCGGGCACAAAACCGATCCAGCTGGTGACGGTGTACCCTGCAAAGGCACCCAGCATGTAGAAGCTGGCGTGCGCAAAGTTCAGCACGCCCATCATGCTGAAAATCAGCGTGAGGCCCGAGCTGA
>CAYNWR010000597.1:0-1838 GCA_964400915.1 uncultured Burkholderiaceae bacterium | reverse complement strand
ATTTCGCAGCGCCTGTTGCGCACCAAGCCCGGCGGGCGTGTGCCGGCCGTGGAAGTGATGCTCAACACCAAACTGGTGGCCGACCTGATCGAACGAGGTGATTTCTCGGGCGTGAAGGAAGCCATGGAAAAATCCATGGCCGAAGGCTCGCAGACCTTCGAGGAAGCCATTGCGCGCCTGATCGTCGATGGCACGGTCGAGCGCAAGGAAGGCCTCATCTATTCGGATTCGCCCACCAACCTCATGTGGCGCCTGCAGAACGACTTCAACGCAGCCGGCTCGGGCAAGCCCGGCGAGGCTGCGGCCGAAGAGCCCGACGACCAGCCCTCGTTCACCGAAATCACGCTGGACGTGAACCACTGATCCGACCGATCGGACACCGATGCAGACCCTGCGCCTGGCCGAACAACTCATCGCCCTGCCCTCGGTCACGCCTGCGGACGGCGGCTGCCAGGACGTCATCGGCGAGCGCCTGCAGCGCCTGGGCTTTCACCTGGAATGGATCGACAGCGGGCCCGACAGCTTCCGTGTGCGCAACCTGTGGGCCAAATTCGATCCCCATCGGCCTGTAGCGGTCGCTCATTCTGATAATAGTGCTTCTAAAACAATAGCACTTGGCAAACCGGCGCCCACCCTGGTGTTTGCGGGCCACACCGACGTGGTGCCCACCGGCCCGGTGCAGCAGTGGCACAGCGACCCTTTTGTGCCCACCCACCGCGACGGCGTGCTGTATGGGCGTGGTGCCTGCGACATGAAGACCTCGCTGGCGGCCTTTGTGGTCGCCATCGAGGAATTCCTGGCCGCTCACCCCCAGCCGCGCATCGGGCTGGCCTTGCTGCTCACCAGCGACGAGGAAGGCCCCGCCGTCGATGGCACCGTGGTGGTGTGCCGGCAATTGCAGGCGCGTGGCGAGCGCCTGGACTGGTGCATCGTCGGCGAACCCACCTCGGTGCAGCGCACGGGCGACATGATCAAGAACGGCCGGCGCGGCTCGCTCAGCGGGCGCCTGACCGTCAAGGGCATCCAGGCGCACATTGCCTACCCGCACCTGGGGCGCAACCCCATCCACCAGGTGTCACCGGCCGTGGCGGAACTGGCCGCCATCGAATGGGACCGCGGCAATGCCTACTTTCCGGCCACCAGCTGGCAGATCAGCAACATCCACGGCGGCACGGGTGCCAACAACGTGATCCCGGGCCATGTGGTGATCGACTTCAATTTCCGCTTCTCCACCGAGTCGACCGCACCGGGGCTGCGCGAGCGCCTGGAGGCCGTGCTCCAGCGCCACGGCCTGCAATACGACATCGAGTGGACCTTGTCGGGCGAGCCCTTCCTGACAACCCCCGGGGCGCTGCTGGGTGCAATCGAATCAGCGATCCTCGCCGAAACCGGCCTGCGCACCGAGCTGTCCACCACGGGCGGCACCAGCGACGGGCGCTTCATCGCCAAGATCTGTCCGCAGACCATCGAATTCGGCCCGCCCAACGCCACCATCCACAAGATCGACGAGTGCATCCGGGTGGCCGACGTCGAACCGTTGAAAAACATCTACCGCCGCGTCATCGAAACCCTGAACGCCGATGCCCTCGGTCATTGAGCACATCGAGGCAGGCGCCCAGCGCCTGGACCACGCCGGTGTGAGCCTGGGGCAAGGCACCTTGAACACCTTTGACGAAGCCGCCTGGCTGGTGCTGTGGGCGCTCGATCTGCCGCTCGACAGCCTCGATCTGCATCAAGATCGGCCGGTAGCGAGCGACGAATCTGCAAAGATTGCTACACTTTTTGATAGACGCATCACCCAGCGCCTCCCCACCGCCTACCTCACCCGCGAAGCCTGG
>CAYNWR010000596.1:0-1842 GCA_964400915.1 uncultured Burkholderiaceae bacterium | reverse complement strand
TCGCGCGCGGCGCCATCGGCAATCTGGTGGCGGCAACTGGTGCCGCTGGCCACGATCCAGGCATCGGCCGGCGCGGCGCGCACCGCAGGCAGCAGCGACAACTCGCCCATCTGCATCGAGACGTCGTAGTGCTCGGCCTCATAGCCAAAGCTGCCCGCCATGCCGCAGCAGCTGGACTCGATCAGGCGGGGCTCGGCCTGCGGGATCAGGCGCAGGGCTGCCAGCACTTCCGGCATGAGGCCAAAGGCCTTTTGATGGCAATGCCCATGCAGCACGATGGGGTGTTGCGCCGGTTTCAGGCGCGATTGCAAGGTGTCCAGGTGCCCATTGCGTGCCTCGCGGGCCAGGAATTCCTCGAACAGCAGGGCCTGCGCCGCCACCGTTTGCGCGGCATCACCGAGCCTCATCGCCAAGGCCTCGTCGCGCAGCCCCAGCAGGCAGGATGGCTCCAAGCCGACGATGGCGATGCCGCGTTGGGCAAAGGGCAGCAGGTTGTCGATCAGTTCGCGCATCTGCGCGCGTGCCTCATCCACGCGCCCGGCGGCCAGGTAGGTGCGGCCGCAACACAGGTGGGACGAATCCGTGGTGTGGCCAGTTGCTACTGATTTGGTAGCTATGTGAACAGAGTAGCCGCTCGCCACGAGCACTTTGCAAGCCGCAATCGCGTTCTCGGACTCGAAATAGCCGTTGAAGGTGTCCACCCAGAGCACCACCGGCTTCGCCGCCGCCAGCACCGCATCGCGATCGACCGTGCCGACCAGTGCCTGCGCAAACGCGTGGCGCGATTGCCAGCGGGGCAGGCGCCGGCGGGCCGAGAATCCTGTGAAACGCTCGCGCAGCGCGGCCGAACCCGGCAGCGTGTTCAAGGCGTTCAGCAGCGGGGCCAGACGGCTGGCCGCCCGGGCATAGGCGGGCAGTCGCGCCACCAGGCGCTCGCGCAGGCTGCTGCCGTGACGGGCCACGTAGGCTGCGCGGTGTTCGATCTTCAGGCGCGCCATGTCTACCCCGGTGGGACAGTCGCGCTTGCAACCCTTGCAGCTCACGCACAGTTCCAGCGCCTCGTGAACGGCCTCGCTGGCCAGGCCTTGGGTATCGCCTTCGGCCCGGGTCGCACCGCCTTGCAACTGTCCACTGAGGGCCAGGCGCAAGGTGTTGGCTCGCCCTCGGGTGAGGTGGCGCTCGTCGCGTGTGACGCGGTAGCTGGGGCACATCGTGCCCGCATCAAACTTGCGGCAGTGGCCGTTGTTGTTGCACATCTCCACCGCCTTGGCCAGGCCTTGCGCGGGATCGCCGCCCGTGCCGGGGGCGGTGATGGCCTCGGTGCGGGGGTCGTTCTGCACGTTCCAGGCGCTCCAGTCGAGCACGGGCTGCAGCGGGATCACGCGGTAGTCGGGCGAAAAGCGCATCAGGCGCTGGTCGTCCATGCGCGGCGGGTCGACGATGCGCCCTGGACACAGCAGGCCCACCGGATCGAAGGTCTGCTTGATCTGCGCCAGGGCCTCGTGCAGGCGCGGCCCGAACTGCCAGCGCACCCATTCGCCACGGCACAGGCCATCGCCATGTTCGCCGCTGTAGGCGCCGCGGTACTTGCGCACCAGCTCGGCGGCCTCTTCGGCAATCGCCCGCATGCGTGCGGCGCCCCCTTGCGGGCCGGCCGTGCGCATGTCCAGGATGGGTCGCACGTGCAGCGTGCCCACCGAGGCATGGGCGTACCAGGTGCCACGGGTGCCATGGCGTGCAAACACCTGCGTCAGCGCGTCGGTGTATTCGGCCAGGTGCTCCAGCGGCACGGCACAGTCCTCGATGAAGCTCACAGGTTTGCCGTCGCCCTTGAGGCTCATC
>CAYNWR010000595.1:0-1853 GCA_964400915.1 uncultured Burkholderiaceae bacterium | reverse complement strand
TCATGTTCCGCGGCAACATCACCATGAAGGGCTACCTGAAGAACCCGAAGGCGACCGCGGAGGCTTTCGCGGGCGGCTGGTACCACACGGGCGACCTGGCCGTGCAGTACCCCGACGGCTACATCAAGATCAAGGACCGCAGCAAGGACATCATCATCTCGGGGGGCGAGAACATCTCCTCGATCGAGGTGGAAGACGTGCTCTATCGACACCCTGCGGTGCTGGCTGCTGCCGTGGTGGCCAAGCCCGATGCCAAGTGGGGCGAAACGCCCTGTGCCTTTGTCGAGCTCAAGGCCGATGCTGCCGTGAGCGCGAAGGACATCGTCGAGCATTGCCGCCAGCATCTGGCGGGATTCAAGGTCCCCCGCGCCGTGGTCTTCGGCGAGTTGCCCAAGACCAGCACGGGCAAGATCCAGAAATTCGAGCTGCGCAAGCGCGCCGGCTCCGCCGACGCGATCGACGTGTGACACGCCGCCCGGCGATGACGCCGGGTCAACTCTTGGCGGCCATGCCCAGACGCTCGATGGTTGCTTTTTCGGCGGCGTAGGTGTCGCGCGCCCATTGGGTGTAGGTTTCGGTGTTCATGTAGATCACCGACTGGTCGTACTTGTCGAACGAGGCGAGGACGGCCGGGTCGTCCAGGGTCTTGCGGAAGGCGTCGTGCAGTGTCTTGACGACTGCCGGATCCATGTTCTTGGGGCCGCACACGCCAAAGGGCGAATCGGACACGGTTTTGTAGCCCAACTCGTCGAGCGTGGCGACGTTGGGCCAGCGTTTGGTGCGCTTGCTGCCATAGGTGGCCAGCAGGCGCAGGCGCCCGGCATCCACGTGCGGGCCCCAACCTGTGGCGTCGCTGGCGCCCATCACATGGCCACCCAATACGGCCTGCATGTTCTCGGCGTTGCCCTTGAACGGGATGTGGTTGAGCGTGATGCCCGCGCGCTGGGCGAACTCTTCCACGGCCAGGTGCGGGCTCGTGCCCGTGCCGGTGGAGCCATAGCTGAACTTGCCCGGGTTGGCCTTGGCATAGGCCACCAAGTCAGCGATGGATTTGATCGGCGAATCGGCGGGCACCACCAAACCGAAGGTGTAGCCCGTCAGGCAGATGATCCAGGTGAAATCCTTGAGCGTGTCGAACTGTGTCTTCTGCATGTGCGGGATGCGAAACACGCCATGGGGCAGTTGGCTCAGCACATACCCGTCGCCCCGCGCGTTGACCAGCTCATTGGCACCCAGCGTGCCCCCCGCACCAGGCTTGTTGTCAATGACGATCTGCCCGCCCAGTGCCTTGGCGCCACTTTCGGCGATGGCCCGCATCACCGCATCGGTGCTGCCGCCGGCGGGCCAGGGGCAGATCAGGCGGATGGGCCGGCTGGGAAAGGCCTGCGACCAGGCGGGCGGGGTCAGGATGCCGGCCGTTGCGCCGGCGGCCAGGGCCTTGAGCGTGTCGCGGCGTGAGGGCAAGGTGGTCATCGAAAGGTCTCCTTGTTGGTGCATCGCGGCAGGGGCCCAGGCCTGCATTTGCGCTGCCCAGTGCCATCTTCAACAACCGCTTGTCGGCAGCCATTGTGCGCAAACGCGTGCGCACCCCGGTGTCTCCAAGGAAACAATACCCACAACGGGCGCGCCGTTATTGAGCCGTCCAGCCGCCGTCCATGTTCCACGCCACGCCACGCACGTTGTCGGCGGCTGGTGAGCACAGGAAGACCGCCAGCGCTCCCAGTTCGTCGGGTGTGGTGAATTGCATCGAGGGCTCCTTTTCGCCCAGCAGCAGTTTTTTCGCTTCATCGTTGGATACACCCAAGGCGACGGCCTTGGCGTCCACCTGCTTTTGCACGAGCGGGGTCAGCACC
>CAYNWR010000594.1:0-1858 GCA_964400915.1 uncultured Burkholderiaceae bacterium | reverse complement strand
ACTTTCTACAACATGTACAACCAGGCGCCTGTCGGGCGCTTCAAGCTCAACGTGTGCACCAATCTGCCTTGCCAGTTGCGGGACGGGCAGAAGGCGCTCAAGCACCTGGAAGGCAAGTTGGGCGTCGTGATGGGCGAGACAACGTCCGACGGCTTGTTCACCTTGCAGCAGTCGGAGTGCTTGGGTGCCTGTGCCGACGCGCCGGTGATGCTCGTCAATGACCGCGCGATGTGCAGCTTCATGACCAACGAAAAACTCGACCAGTTGATCGACGGATTGCGTCGCTCGGGGGGGCAGGCATGAGTGCTGTGTTGCCCCCCGCAAGCATGCGAGCCGAACAGGTTCTCGCGCAGTTCCAGGCCAGCGGTGTCCAGACCTGCTTTCACGATCGGCACATCGGTGCCCAGATCTACGCGGGCTTGGACGGCACGAATTGGCGTCTGAAGGACTATGAAGCTAGGGGCGGCTATGCGGCCCTGCGCAAGATCCTGGGTGCCAATGGCGCCGAAGCGATGACACCGGATCAGGTGATTGCGGTGGTCAAAGAATCATCCTTGCGGGGCCGTGGTGGTGCAGGGTTTCCGACGGGGCTCAAGTGGAGCTTCATGCCACGGCAGTTTCCCGGCCAGAAGTACCTGGTTTGCAACTCCGATGAAGGTGAGCCCGGCACCTGCAAGGACCGCGACATCCTTCAATTCAATCCGCACATCGTGATCGAAGGTATGGCCATCGCGGCGTACGCGATGGGGATTTCGATCGGCTACAACTACATTCACGGCGAAATTTTCAAGACCTATTCGCGCTTCGAGGAAGCATTGGAAGAAGCGCGCACTGCAGGCTACCTTGGTGATCGAATCCTGGGCAGTGCCTTCAGTTTTCAGTTGCACGCACACCATGGTTTTGGTGCCTACATTTGCGGCGAGGAAACCGCGCTGCTGGAGTCCCTGGAGGGCAAGAAGGGGCAGCCACGCTTCAAACCGCCTTTCCCGGCCAGTTTCGGGCTGTATGGCAAACCCACCACGATCAACAACACCGAAACGTTTGCCGCCGTTCCCTGGATCATCCGCAACGGTGGGCAGGCCTACCTCAACATTGGCAAGCCCAATAACGGCGGAACCAAGATTTTCTCGGTGTCGGGGGATGTTGAATTGCCCGGCAACTACGAAATCCCGATGGGGACGCCGTTTTCGAAGTTGCTGGAACTGGCCGGTGGCGTGCGCAAGGGGCGGAACCTAAAGGCAGTGATTCCGGGGGGGTCGTCAGCGCCGATCCTGCCGGCCAAGGTCATGCTCGATTGCACGATGGACTACGATTCCATCGCCAAGTCAGGTTCCATGCTGGGCTCGGGGGCTGTCATCGTTCTTGATGACAGTCGTTGCATGGTCAAATCGCTGCAGCGGCTTTCGTATTTCTACATGCACGAATCCTGTGGTCAGTGCACGCCCTGTCGCGAAGGCACTGGATGGCTTTCCCGTATGGTTGATCGGATCGAAAATGGTCAGGGTCGGCCCAGCGATATGGATCTGCTCAACTCGGTGGCCGACAACATTCAGGGGCGCACGATCTGCGCCCTGGGTGATGCGGCGGCGATGCCCGTGCGAGCGATGATCAAGCATTTTCGCAATGAGTTCGAATACCACATCGAGCACAAGACCTGCATGGTTGCGGCATACGTCTAGGCGAGCGATAGAAGATGGTCGAAATCGAGCTTGATGGCAAGAAGGTTCAGCTGAGCGAAGGCAGCATGGTCATGCATGCGGCCGAGAAGGCTGGAACCTACGTTCCGCACTTTTGCTATCACAAGAAGTTGTCGATCGCGGCGAACTGCCGCATGTGCCTGGTGGACATCGAGAAGGCG
>CAYNWR010000593.1:0-1861 GCA_964400915.1 uncultured Burkholderiaceae bacterium | reverse complement strand
GCAGCGCCCTGCTTTTCGGGCGAGACGTCCTTGGCCAGCGCCAGCAGGCGGTTGGTCTCGCCGCTCATGGCGCTGGGCACCACCACCAATTGGTGGCCGGCGCGGTGCCACTTGGCCACCCGACGGGCGACGTTGCGAATCCGTTCGGTGGAACCCATGGAGGTTCCGCCGTATTTGTGCACGATCAAACTCATGAGAATGGGCCCGGCGCAAAAAAGCCGGTCAAAACCGGCTGGGGCAAGAACATGGCCTGGGGCCATGCCGCGACAACCCTCGATTATATCGAGGCTGCAGGGTCGTCAGCTTGATCGCCCAGGCGGTTCGACACGCCAAGGATGCAGCCAGTGCATCGGCGCCTGGCCGGCGTTCACGCCCGAGGGAAAGCGGGTTGCCACACGATGCGATCACCATCGCGGGACACCACCCCCGAGCCCACACGCAGGTCGATGGCGTGGCCCCGGGTTCGGCAGGCCGCCACCTGCGCGATCAATTCGCGCAACTGGGGATCGCTGGCCTGGGTCAGGTGCTCGCGCGCGAGCCAGCGGCGCAGCACATTGGCCTGCCGGTCGGCGCTCAAGGTTTGCAACGGGCCCAGATGGGGGGGACAACCCAGGCGCTCCAGGTCACTGTCGCCCAGTTCATCCAGCAGCCGCTGGGCCTGGGCCGCATGCGCGGCGGTGCGGGCAAATCGCGCTTCAAATCCCGGGAAATCGTGTCGCAGCACTTGCATCACGCCCAGGCGCAGCCGGTTGCGCGTGCGCGCCGGATCAGCGTTGGTGGGATCTTCAATGGGCATCAAGTGATGTTCGCGCAACCAGGCGTCGATGCTTGCACGCGACAAAGCCAGCAGCGGCCGCTCGAACGCGACGCCATGGCGCACGAAGCGCCCTGGCATGGCGGCCAAGCCGGGCATGCCGGCACCGCGGGTGAGTGCAAGCAACACCGTCTCGGCCTGATCGTCGGCGTGCTGGGCCAGCAGCACCGTCTTGCAGCCCCAGGCCTGCGCTGCCTCGGCCAACACCCGGTAGCGGGCGTGACGGGCGGCGGCCTCGGGGCTTTGGCCCTTGGCATGGCGCGCATCGACGCGGCACACCACCAAGGGGACATCCCACCGGCGGCACTGGGCTTGGGCATGCACCACAAAATCATCTGCTGCGGCCTGCAAGCCATGGTGGACATGAACGGCCAGCAGGCCTGCGTTCTCGCGCAACGAGGCCACGGATGGTTGGTGCTTCGCGGCACGCCGTTGATCGCGCCGGGCAACCAAGGCCGCCAGCAGGGCCGTGGAGTCCACTCCCCCGCTGTACGCAACGGCCAGGGGCTCATCCCATCGGATGGATGCCAGAGCCGTATCAAGCGCGCTCATGCATCAAGGCGCCGGGGACACAAAGGGCCGCCAGGAGCCCCTCGCGTCTATTTGGAATCGGAACGGCTTTCGGCGCGCGTGTCGGCAAACTTGCCATAGCCCTGCAGGCGCGTGTACCGCCGCTCGAGCAGTTCCTTCGTCTTGAGGTCGGCCAGCTGGCGCCAGGCATCAGACAGGGCCCGCTTGAGAAACGCCGCCATCTGCTTGGTATCGCGATGCGCACCGCCCACTGGTTCGTTGACGATCTTGTCGATCAAACCCAAGGCTTTGAGCCGGTGTGCCGTGATGCCCAGCGCTTCGGCGGCATCCTGTGCCCGCTCGCCCGTCTTCCAGAGAATGGATGCACAGCCTTCGGGGCTGATGACGGAATAGATGGAGTACTGCAGCATCAGCACCTGGTCGCCGATGGCGATGGCCAGCGCACCACCCGAGCCGCCTTCGCCGATGATCGTGGAGACAATCGGTGTCTCCAATTGCGCCATCTCGAAGATGTTG
>CAYNWR010000592.1:0-1864 GCA_964400915.1 uncultured Burkholderiaceae bacterium | reverse complement strand
TCCAGTTCTTGAGATCGCGCTCGGTGTGGGCGATGTTGACGTCGCCACACAGGACGAATTCGCGCTGGGCCGCCAGGGCCTGCAGGTGGGGCCGGAACACTTCGAGAAACCGGAACTTGGCCTGCTGGCGCTCCTCGCCCGACGAGCCGCTAGGAAAGTAGGCACTGACAATCGACAGCTTGCGCGATGGGCTGTCAAAGCGCAGCTCCACATAGCGGCCTTCGTCGTCGAACTCCGGCACGCCGAAGCCCACCCGCACATCGCTGGGTTCGTGGCGGGTGAATACACCGACGCCCGAGTAGCCCTTTTTCTGCGCGAAATGAAAATGCCCCGCCATGCCGGCAATGGCGTCGAGGCGACCACTCACATCAGCGTGTTGGGCCTTGACCTCCTGCACACACATACAATCCGGGGCGGTTTTCTCGACCCAGGTCTCCAGGCCCTTGCTGATGGCCGAACGGATGCCGTTCAGGTTCAGGCTGGTGAGTCGAAACCGAGGAAAGGTGCTCATGTCAGGTGGCCTTGAAAGGGCTGGCGACGGGATGGACGAAACGTCCGACGAACTGGCGCAGGCGTTTGTGCAATTCTCGCTGGATTGTGGTGTGCTGCGCTTTGGCGAGTTCAAGACCAAGGCCGGGCGCATCAGCCCGTATTTCTTCAACGCCGGCCTGTTCGACGACGGCGCCAAGCTGGGTCGGCTGGCGCAGTTCTACGCGCAGCGCATTCTGGCATCGGGCATCGCGTTCGACATGGTGTTCGGCCCCGCGTACAAGGGCATCCCGCTGGCGGCGGCCATCGTCGTGGAACTGGCCCGGCTGGGCCGCAACTTGCCCTTTGCCTACAACCGCAAGGAGGTCAAGGACCATGGCGAGGGTGGAACCCTGGTGGGCGCACCGCTGGCCGGCCGCGTGCTGATCGTCGACGACGTGATGTCGGCCGGCACCGCCACGCGCGAGTCGCTGGCGATCATCCAGGCGGCCGGCGCCCGTCCTGCGGGTGTTGCGATTGCGCTGGATCGTCAGGAAAAGGCCACCGAGAACGGGCGCGACGTCAACCACAGCGCGGTGCAATACGTTCGATCACAGCTTGGCCTGCCCGTTTGTGCAATTGCGAGACTGTCTGATTTGCTGCAATATCTGGCGCGCCACGGCAACGAACTGGCCATGCACCACGCGCAGGTGCTGGCCTACCGGCGGCAATATGGTGTGGAGGATGGGGCATCGTGAAGCATCGTCGGGGTCACCGCCGGATCTTGTGTGCGACAGCCCTGGCCGTCCTGCTGGGCGCTGGGGCTGCGTCGGTATCGGCCCAGGGCATCTTCACCTGCCTGGACAAGAACGGCAGGCGCCTCACCTCCGACCGACCGATCGCCGAATGCGCCGACCGCGAGCAAAAGGAACTCAACCCCAGCGGCACCGTCAAGCGCAGCGTGGGCCCCTCACTGACGGCCCAGGAGCGAGCCGCGCTGGAGGACCAGCAGCGCAAGGAAGCCGAAGAGCGCGCGCGCCAGGCCGAAGAGCGCCGCCGCGACCGGGCCTTGCTGTCGCGCTACCGCGATCGCGCAGCCCACGACAAGGAGCGGGCGGATGCTCTCAAGCAGGTGGACGAGGTGATCGCCACCGCCAAGCGCCGCGTGACCGACCTGCAGGCCGACCGCAAGAAGCTCGACACCGAAATGGAGTTCTACGCGGCCGACCCCAACAAGGCCCCTTTCATCCTCAAACGCAAGATCGCCGACACCGATGCGGCCATTGAGACCCAAAAGCGCTTCATGGTCGATCAGGAGGCCGGCAAAAGCCGCATCAACGCGCGTTTTGACGAAGAGCTGGCGCGCCTGAAGGTGCTGTGGAGCGCCGCCGGCGCC
>CAYNWR010000591.1:0-1866 GCA_964400915.1 uncultured Burkholderiaceae bacterium | reverse complement strand
GTTCGCATGCCATGTACCACGTGCAGGCCTTGTGCACGCGTGCCTTGTGGCTCGACGCCGGTCAGGTGCGCATGCTGGACCTGGCACCCCGGGTGACCAGTGCCTATGAAACGGCCCTGGCCATGATCGATGAGCGCGGTCCGAGGGTGGAATCAATAAAAAAGATAGCAAACAATGAAGGTGCAACGCCCGCTGGAGGCCAAAATCTTGAAAAGCTTGGCGAAGAGACGCCTGAGCAGGTGTTGGCGCGTCCCCAGATGCCGCTTTGGCGCGAAGGCACCGCTTCGATCGTTGATGCGAAAGCGTCCACGGACGATGGTCAAGCGGGTGAGGTGATCGCGCTGCAATCCGGGCGGACCGATCTGTTCCTGGATGTTTCCTTTGTCTGTGATCCTGCTCTGGAGGTGCCTTCGGTGGCGGTCGGCATTGCACATGCCAGTGGTGTGGTGGTTGCCAGCGCGGGAAGCGCCAACGACAACAAGCCCTTGACCATCAGCCCGCAAGGGGTCGGGCGGGTTCGCCTGGTTTTCCCCGCACTGGCCTTGCTGCGAGGCGACTACACGGTGACTGTGATCCTGGCCTGCGGGCGCGGCCTGCACGTGTACGAGTTGCGCGAGCGCGCGATTTCCCTGCGTGTCGTTCACGACGGCCTGGAGCAAGGTCTGGTGAGCCTGCCACACCGGTGGGAAACGGCATGAGCACCGCACGGCCGCCCGAAGGTGCGATGGCCCCCTCAGGGGGCAGCGAGACCGCGCCAGCGGCGAGCGTGGGGGAGCCATGAGCACCGAAACGCAGGCGCAACGCGCCTGGCAGGTGGACACCCTCAGCACAAAAGACACCGGCGACGTGCGCCAGTTGTTCCAGACTGTGTTCGCGCAGCCCATGCCGCAGAGCCTGTGGCACTGGAAATACGGTGACGATCGGGGTGTGGCCTCGGGGGCGCGCTGGTCCGATGGCCGATTGGTTGCTCATTTCGGCGGGACCCGTCGCCGTCTGTGTGTGGCGGGCGAATGGTTGACCGTGGTGCAAATCGGCGATGTGATGGTGCTGCCCCAGGTGCGAGATGTCTGGTCGCGGCGTGCCCCGTTCGGCAGCGTCGCCGAGCATTTCATCAAGTCCCATTGTGTCCCTGAGGGCGGCGTCGCCTTTGGATTTGGCTTTCCCAATGATCGCCACATGCGACTGGGCCGGCTCTTGAATCTTTACGACCGGCTGGACGATGTCACCGAAATCAGCACGTCGGTGGCAGGATCAGCGTTGACAACGCAGTGTGTGTCGGGAGGCCTGACAACGGCTGCCATCGACTGGGGAAATGCTTCGCATATGGCCGAGCTGGATGGCTTGTGGTCGGCCATGCTGGGCGAGATGGACCAGCTGGCGGTGTGCGAACGCGGCGCATCGTGGTGGCGCCACCGCTATGCGAACCATCCCACCCATCAACATGCCTGTCTGTTTCTGATCGACCGGGCCCGGCACATTGCTCCGTCGCCCCAAGCGGCGATTGTGCTGCGCGCGCACACCGACTCTGGAACCTGGGAGTTGCTGGATTGGCTCGGTCCGCTCGCTCTGGCCGCCGAGGCCTGGCGCGCGTGCGAGCAATGGGTGGGTGAACGTTCTGCGCAGCGCCTGATCGCCTGGGTCACGTCACCCGTCCTGGCGCGGCTGGGCCTGTCATCCCGTGTCCAGGCGCAACGTGTGTGCACCTTGGCCATCACCCGCCACCAGGGTTTGGACCACCCGTTGGCCGCGCGCCTGCAGGCCAGGGTGTGGATGACGGGCGGCGACACCGATTTTCGCTAGGACGTGCCGGATGCATGCCTTTTCGCCACCGCAACGACATGCCGCCTGGAGCCTGCGCATCCAGGA
>CAYNWR010000590.1:0-1867 GCA_964400915.1 uncultured Burkholderiaceae bacterium | reverse complement strand
TTGTGCTCCTTCTGCTTCTTCATCTGGGGGCGGATCATGACGAAATAAAGCACCACGAACATCAGCACGAGGGGCAACATGCCCATCATCGTCGACATGGTGTCGCCGCCACCGGCGGCAGCGGGCGCGGTTTGGGCAAAGGCATTGGAAATCAGCACGGGTCACTCCGATCAGACGGCGCGCAGCCGCAGGAATCGGGCGGCGCAGACAACCGCGCATTCTATCGACCGGGGATCAACCCCAAGCGGCGCACTGGTGCAGCGGCAGGCGCCCCGACAAAACGCAGCAAACCGGCGTCCAGGTCAGGCCGCCTGGCGCAGAGGCTCGTGATACTGGGCTTCCAATTGCGCCCATTGCTGCCGCGCAGCGGCCACATGGCGCTCCTTTACATGGCCATAGCCCTTGATCTGTTCAGGAAGCTGCGCGAGCTTGACGGCGGTCGCATGGTTGGTAGGTGCCAACTTTGGCAGCAGGCTGGTGATGGTGCGCCGGTAGTCTTCGATCAGGGCCCGCTCCATGCGCCGCTCGGCCGTGCGGCCGAACAGGTCCAGGGGGGTGGCACGCAGAAACTTCAGGCGCGCCAGCCAGCGCATGGCGACCAGCATCGAGGGACCATAGCGCTTCTTTTGCAACTCACCCTTTGCGTTGCGTTTGGCAAACAGCGGCGGCGCCAGGTGCAAGGACAGCGTGTACTCACCTTCAAACATCGAGGCGATGCGCGCGTGAAATGCGCCATTGGTGTGCAGGCGTGCAACTTCGTACTCATCCTTGTAGGCCATGAGCTTGAACAGGTAGCGCGCCACGGCTTCGGTCAGCGTTTTCTTGCCCAGCGGCGCTTCGGCCGTTTGAACATCGGCCACAAAGCGGCGGTAGCGCTCGGCATAGTCGGCGTTCTGGTAAGCGGTGAGAAATTCCACCCGACGTGCCACGATGTGGTCCAGGGTCTCGCGGGGCTTGAAGGCGATTACCTGCGCCTCGTTCGGGTTCGCTAGCGCCAGCGCACGCTCCACTCGGGACGGATCGTGCGCCGCATGCCGACCCCAGTCGAAGGCGGCCTTGTTGCGCTCGACCGCGACACCGTTGAGTTCGATGGCACGAACCAGGGATTCGTGGGTGAGCGGGATCCAGCCCTTTTGCCAAGCGTAGCCCAGCATCATCGGGTTGGTGTAGATGCTGTCGCCCAACAAACGCACGGCCAGGGCGTCGGCATCGAAACCCGCCAGGCCGTCATCACCCACGCAGGCCCGGATGTCGGCCGCGCAGGCCTCGGCGGGGTTCTCCCAGCCGCCATTCTTCACAAACGCTGCGGTGGGCGCGCCATGCAGGTTCAACGCCACGCGGGTGCGTCCTTGCCGTGCGCGCTGCAGGGTTTCCTTGCCGGCGGTCACGATCGGATCGCAGCCAATGATCAGGTCGGCAGCCGCTGTCGCCACCCGGGTGGTGCTGATCGCGGACTGCTCACGCGCCAGCAGCACATGGCTCCAGGTCGCACCCCCTTTTTGCGCCAGACCGGCCGCGTCTTGCGTGACCACACCCAAACCGTCGATGTGGGCCGCCATTCCCAGCAACTGTCCGATCGTGATGACACCGGTGCCCCCCACGCCAGCTACCACAATGCCAAAGGGCTGGCCAGCAGCCAGCGCCGGCAGCCTGGGGGGCGCGAGGTCTCCCAATGTGGCGGGGTCGAGCTGCTGCGCCTTCGCGGCCTTCTTGCGCAACTGACCACCTTCGACGGTGACAAAGCTGGGACAAAAGCCCTGTGTGCAGCTCATATCCTTGTTGCAGGTCGACTGGTTGATTTGCCGCTTGCGGCCGAATTCGGTCTCCAGGGGCTCGACCGACATGCAGTTGGAGGCCACACCACAAT
>CAYNWR010000589.1:0-1874 GCA_964400915.1 uncultured Burkholderiaceae bacterium | reverse complement strand
TCATGCGCCGGTAGGTGTCAACGTTGCCACCGTCCAGATGGAACAGGCGCTTCGCGATCTGTTCCGACACCGCGCGGTCGTCCCGTGTTTCCCAGGGCCAGTGTGGCGCCGTGTAGTGCAGGCTCAAGAAGAATGGTGTGCCATCGCGCGCAGCGGCGGCGCGCTCGGTGATCCAGTCGCAGGCGCGGCGCGACAGCAGATCGGTCAGGTACCCCTCCACCTTCTGCGCCTGCTCGCCGATGTAGAAATCATGGTCGCCCGTGCTTGAGCAATGGGTGAAATAGTCCACCCCACCGGACATCGGGCCAAAGAACTCCTCGTAGCCCGATCGCAAGGGGCTGAAACGGGGCGGGTACCCCAGGTGCCACTTCCCGATCAACGCGGTGCGGTAGCCGTCGGCCTTCAGCAGCGAAGGCAGCGTGGGGTGCTCGGGTGGCAGCCCCAGGATCTCGCTGCCGCGGCTCTTGCTGTTGATCGGCTCCTCCGCAGCGCCACGCAAGCGGTACTGGTAGCGCGCGGTCATCAATGCAAAACGGGTGGGCGAGCACACGGGCGAGTTGGCGTAACCCTGTGTGAATCGAATCCCGGCGGCTGCCAGACGGTCCAGCACTGGCGATACCGGTCCGAAGGACGCGTCGCGTCCGCCATAACAGCCCAGGTCGGCGAAACCGAGGTCGTCAGCAACGATGAAAATCAGGTTGGGGCGCATTTTTGGAGGTAAATTGGCCCGTAGCGAGCGTCAGATATAAATTGTTTGCTATTCAATTATTTGACCTGATGGATGCCGGCGGCGCGCTGCGGGCGCGGCGCCGAGCCCGCTCGGTCAATCCAGGCTCACGCCCGTGGCCTTGATGGGCTTTTCCCAACGGGCCAGGTCCGTGCGCTGCGCTGCAGCCAGCGCTGCGGACGTCGACCCAATGGGCTCGTAGCCCATCTCCTCCAGGCGCTTGTTCAGGGCCGGGTTGGCCACGGCCCGCTGCACGGCGCGCTCCAGGCGCGCCAGCACATCGGGCGCCAGGCCGGCTGGCCCGTACATGGCAAACCAGGCAGTGGCTTCCATGTCGATGCCCTGTTCCTTCAGGGTGGGCACCTCCGGCACTTGCGGGTCGCGCTTGGCACCTGTGACCGCGATGACACGCACTTTGCCTTCCTTGTGCAGTTGAGCGGTTTCGGACACCACGTCGAACTTGTAGCCGATGTGTCCGCCCAGCAAGGCGGTGTTGGCCGGTGCGCCACCCTGAAAGGGCACATGGGTGAACGGCACCCCGGCCGTTTGCTCCAGCAGCACGCCGATGAAATGCGGCAAGGTGCCCTGGCCGGGCGTGCCGTAGGTGGCGGTCTTGGAGTCTGCCCTGGCGCGGGCCACCATCTCGGCAACGGTCTTGACCGGCGCTGCGGGGCCGGCCACCACGCCGAACTGGAACTTGGCAATTTGCGAGATCGGCGTGAAATCCTTGACCGCGTCGTACTCCAGCTTCTTGTAGACATGCGGAAAGAGCACCATGGGCCCACTGGGCAGGACCACAACGGTCTGTCCGTCGGGTTTGGCCTGCCGCGTCAGGTTGAGCGCCAGGCGGCCACCCGCGCCAGGGCGGTTCTCGACGACCACGCTGGCGAAGTCGTCCTTGATGGCGTCTCCGATCAGGCGCGCGATCACATCGGCCGAGCCCCCGGGCGGGAAACCAACCAGGATGCGCAACGCAGGCCGATCCTGCGCAAGGCTGCCCCCACACAGCGCTGCGGCTGCGAAAGCGGTGACAAATTGGCGTCGAAGGGTCATGTCGAAAGCTCCAAATCGGTGAGTGGGTCCAGCGTGTATGCGCACGGCACTGTACGGCGCGCACAATCAATTGATCAAATCAATTGTTTCCGGG
>CAYNWR010000588.1:0-1880 GCA_964400915.1 uncultured Burkholderiaceae bacterium | reverse complement strand
CCGAGGGCGAAGCGACCTACACGGTCGCGGCCAACTTTGCGGGCCTGGCCGGCACCTGGCGCAGCACCGTCTCGGCCAGTGCCGCCACGACCGACGCGGTGGGCCAGGAGGTGTTGACGGACACTCAACTGTCGGCTGTCATCGAATTACATGGCATGGCCGCGACCGAAAAGGGTGCGGGCTATGCCGTGGTCGAAGTCTCTGGACCGCTGGCCGTGGAAAACGCCGTGGTGAAGGCAGATGTCTTCAACGCCGCCACCGGCGCCACGGTGCGCACCGGCCTGACGCTCAAGGATGACGGTGTTGCACCGGACGACCAAGCGGGTGATGGCCAGTACGCGGTCAATCTGTCGGATCTGCCCAATGGCGAATACGAGATCGTCGTGACAGTGACCAATGGCGGTCAGGCGGCCTTCACCACCAAAGGCAACACCAAGCAGGGCACCAACAAGCCACCCGTGGCCTTGCCCAGCTTTCAGCGCGTGACCAGCGAGTTGTTCGTCAAGGAGCGTTGATGGCGGCTTTGCCGCTCGGCGCGCGCTGACGCGCGCGGCTTGGGCTGGCCTGTGGTCAACGCGCGCTGCAGACCGCGCAATCCGCGCGGCGGACCAGGCGCATCTGGCTCCATTCGGCCAGGCGGGCGTCGAACATCGTCAGTCGCCCCGGGGGGCGTTGTCGGCCTGCCAGGAGCAGCAGGGCCTCGGTGGCCTGCAGGCTGCCGATGACGCCCACCAGCGGCGCCAACACACCCAGCGTGGCGCAGCGCGTTTCTTCGGGCGGCGCGTCGGACGGAAACACGCAGGCGTAGCACGGCGATTGCGGCTCGCGTGGGTCGTAGACCGCGACCTGGCCATCGGTTCGAATGGCCGCGCCCGACACCAGGGGGCGCCGGTGGCGGACACAGGCCGCATTGACCGCCTGGCGCGTGGCGAAGTTGTCGCAACAATCGAGCACCACGTCGGCCGCTGCCACCTCCACATTCAGCAGGCCGGCATCGGCGCGTTGGTCCAGGGGGCGCACCTGCACGCCGGCATTGAGCGCGCGCATCGCCTGCGCTGCGGACGCCACCTTGGATTGGCCCACGCGGGACTCGGCATGGGCAATCTGGCGCTGCAGGTTGGTGAGGTCGACGCGGTCGTCATCGATCAACGTGATCTGGCCAACTCCTGCAGCCGCCAGGTACAACGCCACCGGGGAACCCAGGCCCCCCGCGCCAATGATCAGCACACGGGCGTCCAGCAGTCGCTGCTGGCCATCGATGCCGATGTCGTCGAGCAGGATGTGCCGCGAATAGCGCAGCAGTTCGGCGTCCTGCATCGATGGGGGTCTTGATTGAGCACGGTGCCGGCCCCGGGGGCCGGCGGTGGCGAAATCAGTTCTCGCGCTTTTCGTCCTTGCGCTCCGCAAGGGTCTTGCTGACCATCACCGGCTGGCCCTTGAGGCGGTTGATGGCCTGTGCCAGCTGGAAGTCCTTGTCGGTGCCGAACTCGGGCAGGCGCCGCTCGGCCTGGGGCTTCTTGGCCTCGTCTTCCAGGCGCTTGCGGGCTTCTTCGCGTGCCTTTTCGCGCTCGGGGTCCTTGGCGCTGATGTCACCACCCTGGCCGCTGGCCAGGTGCTTTTCAAGGTCGGCTTCACGGGTGCGCAAGGCCGCAAACAGGTTGCCGTCGGCCGTCTCATCGATCATCACGTCGGGCACGATGCCCTTGGCCTGGATCGAACGCCCGGCCGGCGTGTAGTAACGGGCGGTGGTGAGCTTCAATCCGGTGTCGGGCCCCAAGGGCCGCACGGTCTGCACCGAACCCTTACCGAAGGTCTGGCTGCCCATGATGGTGGCGCGCTTGTGGTCCTGCAGGGCACCGGCCACGATTTCGCTGGCCGAG
>CAYNWR010000587.1:0-1881 GCA_964400915.1 uncultured Burkholderiaceae bacterium | reverse complement strand
ACCGTCAGGCCGTGATCGACGTCCATCTTGTTGACGATGGTGAGGTCGAAGTCGTCCTGGATCACCGACTGCGCGATGTGGGCGGCCAGCTCGGGGTGGCCTTCCACATCGGGCACCGGGCGTGGACCCCAGCCCTCATCGGCCACCGCATAGTGGGCGGCCGTGCCGATGGCAAAGGTGGGGATCATGTCCAGGCTGAAGGCGGTGGCGTGGTCGTTGAAGACCAGAAACACCACGTCGGGGGTGTTGTCCTTCATCCAGGCCTTGCTGGCCTCGTAGCCAGCAAAGACCTTTTGCCAATAGGGCTCGGACGACTTGCCGAGGTCAAGCGCCGCGCCGATGGCGGGCACGTGCGAGGTGTAGACGGATGCGGTGATGCGCGCCATGGTGGGGATGCTTTCCTTTTTGTATCTGGATTCAGCCCAGCAGCTTGCCGCTGCCCTGGCCCTGCGGCTGGCGGTGGGCCTGGGCGTCGCCGTCCTCGCCCACGAAGCGATTGCCCTCGGGGCTGCGGCCGCCGCCGATCATCATGTCGCGGTATTCCTCTTCGGTGCGGCCCGTCATGCTGCCCGCCATCTGCTGAAAACTCTTGCCGTGGGTGGCACCCAGCTTGGCCAGGAAGTAGATGTTGCCGCCCAGTGCAATGCAGCGGTTGAGGTCGGCGGCCAGCACGGCCTGCTTCTGCGCTTCGGACATCGGCCATTCGTCCACATAGGCGCGCGGGTCGGCCTTGAAGCGCTCGCGGTTGGCCGCCTGCATCAGGCTCATGCAGAACTGGTTGAGGTGGTAGCCCTTGCGGCTTTGCTCGGCATCGAAGATGGTGGTGCCGGGCACGTCGAGGTAAGGTTTGTCCAAGGCCATGGTGGCTCCGAAGCGAATGGGGTGGCAGGGGTTCAGGACATCGAGCAGCTGAAGCTGGCGGCGCTGGACGGGTCGCCGCCGCGGTAGCGCGGAAACTGCGGCCAGCGGCACAGGGGCCGCTCGCGCTGGACGGCAAACGGCGGCTTGGCCGCCTGCTCAACCAGCGTCAGCGTGCCGGGGGATTTGCCATGCTCCACCCAGTCGACCAACGCGGTCAGCATGTTGACGTTGCCGGGTGCCCCCGTGCCGACATGGTCCACGTTGGGTGCGGTGTAGAGCCGAAAGAACTGATCCACCGTGACCTGCCCCAGGCGTTGCACCACGGCCTGGTGGTACTGAATGCCTGCATAGGGACTCTGGGCGTAGTCGGCCATGTTTTCCAGCAGGATGAGCTTGCCGCCGCGCGCGTAGAAGGGCGCCAGATCGGGGTTGGTCGAATCCATCAGCTCCGACACCTCGCGCACGCGTGCCTGGTGCTGGCTGGGCCGGTAGGCCCGCAGGTCGGCCTGCGGGTTGCGTGCATAGAAGTACTGGATGGCGCCCGCGCCGTAGTACCAGGCGATGCTGTTGCGCGGCACCGGCGGAAACGACGGCGGCTGCGCACCCAGCCACCAGGCGTTCCAGCCACCGGTGGGGCCAGCGGAGGGCGTGTTCTCGCCGCTGGGGCCGCGGCCCGGGTATTCGCGCAGGCCGTTGGCCAGATCGAAATCAAAGCGATAGGGGCTGCCCAGGGTGCGCACGGCGGCGATCTGCGGCTCGGTCAGGCAGGCGTCGCTGGCCGGGCCGGTGCAGCGCAGGCGGCTCACGTCAAAGCGCTGGCGGCACCCGACGGGGTCGGACACGATGCCGTCCGCCAGGCCATCGGCCGCATCACAGGCGGCCAGCACCGCGTCGTGCACCAGCTTGACCTGGGCGGGCCGGATCCAGCCCGGGCCGTCGGTGGCCAGGCCATCGCGCAGGCCCGCATGCTGCAGGCCTGTCCAGTGAATGACCGGCACGCGGCTGAAGATGCCGTCGAAG
>CAYNWR010000586.1:0-1882 GCA_964400915.1 uncultured Burkholderiaceae bacterium | reverse complement strand
CTGGTGCGCTATGGGCTGAGTTGGCTTTGGTTCCTGCCGCCCATCGCCCTGGCCTGGTGGGTTGGTGCCGATGTCCGCCTGGCGCTGATCTGGACCGCCCTTTGGATCCCCTTGTGGGCGATGGCCACCTTGCTGCGCCGCGATCGCCAGTTCTGGCACGATGCCTGGGCCGGAACCCGTATCGTCTCGGCTTGATCCCCTTCCTGCATCCTGTTTGACGATGTCCATCGGTCACGAAGACCCAGGCGCGCAGAAAAAGCGCAGGGGCCTGGCACGTGTGGCGCACGCTGCGGCGTACTCCTGGGCGGGCCTGAAGGTGGCCTGGCACGAACCTGCCTTTCGGCAGGAGGCGCTGTTGGCGATGGTTCTGCTGCCGGCGGCCTTCTGGCTGGGTTCGGGATGGATCGAGCGCAGCCTGCTGGTCGCGTCAGTGGCACTGGTTCTGATCATCGAATTGCTGAACACGGGCATCGAGGCCGTGGTCGATCGCGTCGGCCCCGAATGGCATGAGCAATCCAAGCGCGCAAAGGACTTGGGCAGCGCGGCCGTCTTGATTGGCCTCGTCCTGTGCGGTTTCATCTGGATCAGCGCCATCGTGGCGCGTTTGCTGGAAGGTGCGTGATGCCTGCTTTTTCCCTGTGCGTGTATTGCGGGTCGCGGCCAGGCCTGGATCCCGGCTTTGCCCGCGTGGCGCAAGACGTGGGCGATTGGATTGGCCGGCACGGCGGACAACTGGTGTACGGTGGCGGCCGCAACGGGCTGATGGGCGAAGTGGCCGCGGCAACGCTGCGTGCCGGCGGGCAAGTCGTGGGCGTGATCCCCAAGGCATTGGTGGAACGCGAGTGGGCCGAGCCACGCTGCACCGAGTTGCATGTGGTGGACACGATGCACGAGCGCAAGCGCATGATGGCCGAGCGCAGCGACGCCTTCCTGGCCCTGCCCGGCGGCATCGGCACCTGGGAAGAATTCTTTGAGGCCTGGACCTGGCGGCAATTGGGTTACCACGACAAACCGGTCGGCCTGCTCAACCTGGCCGGTTACTACGACCCGATGCTGGCCTTGGTGGACAGCAGCGTGGCCCATGGCTTCATGGGCCCGGCTCAGACGGGATTGATCACCGTCGGGGCAGTCGCAGCCACTTTGCTGCCTGCGCTGATCCAGGCAGCGGGCTTTGGCAACATGTCGGCCAGCGCGGCAGCCAGCCTTTGATCGTCAGGGTGGTGCTGTCAGACCGCCGAATCGTCGAGTTCGCCCGTGCGGATTCGCACCACGCGCTCGACCGACGTCACAAAAATCTTTCCGTCGCCGATCTTGCCGGTGCGCGCGGCCCGCACGATCGCATCGACACAGCGGTCGACGTCATCGGTCTTGACCACCACCTCGACCTTGACCTTCGGCAGGAAGTCGACGACGTATTCGGCGCCCCGATAGAGCTCGGTGTGGCCTTTCTGGCGCCCGAAGCCCTTGACTTCCGTCACGGTCAATCCCGTCACGCCGCACTCGGCCAAGGCTTCGCGCACTTCTTCCAGTTTGAACGGCTTGATGACTGCGGTGATTTGCTTCATGGATCCATCCATTGAGAGGTCGACGTCGCCCGGGACTTTACCAGCCTCCGCGACGCGCGCAGCCACAGGTCATCCGCGATAGCGGCTGGTGATCGGATAGCGCCAGTCCTTGCCAAAGCTGCGGTGGGTCAGGCGGATGCCCACCGGCGCCTGGCGGCGCTTGTATTCGTTGATTCGAATGAGCCGCACCACCCGTTCGACGTCGGCGCGAGCAAAACCAGCCGCAATGATCGCTTCGATGCTTTCGTCGTTTTCCATGTAACGCTCGACGTGTCCGAGGAGGTGGACCGTGGGTGAGCGGAAGATGCGCGCGCTGC
>CAYNWR010000585.1:0-1890 GCA_964400915.1 uncultured Burkholderiaceae bacterium | reverse complement strand
CAGGAAGGTGTACTTGCGACCGATCATGTCGCCCAGGCGACCGAACACCAGCGCGCCAAAGGGGCGCACGATGAAGCCGGCGGCAAAGGCCAGCAGCGCGAAGATGAAGGCCGAGCCCGCATCGAGACCTGCGAAGAATTGTTTGGCGATGATCGCGGCGAGCGATCCGTACAGGTAAAAGTCGTACCACTCGAAGACGGTGCCGAGTGAAGAGGCGAAGATGACCTTTTTCTCCTCGGGGGACATCGGTCGAGCGGCGGTGGCGGTTGCGGCCATGGGTTGCTCCTTGGGGTGTGTTGTGCAAAGAATTCCAAGCACCTCGCTGGTGTGGCAAGGCTGGGGCGCGACTGTGCGCGCCGGCACTGACCCAGTGCTGACCCCAATCCAACCCAAACTTGCGCAGCGCTGACGTGGGGCTGACGTTCGAATCGACGCAACGTCGCCAGCGAGCCCCGCAGTCGAGACGGCGAGTGCGCCGCTGCGCCGGGTCTTGCCCTGGCGCCGGGCGGACGGACTCCTAGTTGGGCAACCAGTCGCAGCGCACGCGCTGGCGTGCGTGCGCGTGTCGGCGCCAGCGGATATAGGCGTCGGGCAACACCATGGCTGGCGCCGTCAGGCAGGCCAGGTGCCACAACTCCAGCGCGACGATGCCCAGCGAGCCCACGCACCCCATGAGCCAGATGGTAAGCACCGCGTCCCAGGTGTGGTACTCCAGCGGCTGTGCCGCTTTCAGGTGCAGCATCTGCTGGCGAATGGTCTGGAGTTCGGACAGGCGCATGGACGGCTCCGCAGGATGCGATCCACTGTAAGTTTGGCGTCAGCTGTTGTCAATCGCCGGTGCCGACCGCTTTACCCGATGTAGACCTCCAGGCCCAGTTTGACGACGGTGGCCACTTCGGGGCCGACGCTGTCGATGAATTCCGCTTCGGCCTGCGCGACCGAGCGCTCAAAGGCGTCCAGCCAGGCCACCCCCGAAGGCGTGAACGCGATGCGGCTGGCGCGGCCATCGTGCGGGTCGCGCGAGCGCTGGACGATGCCCCAGGCCTCGCATTGCGTGACGAGCGTGGCCATCGCTTGCTTGCTCATCCCGGCGCTGTGGGCCAGGTCGACCAGGCGCGAGCCTTCGCGCGCCAGATGCCGGGTGATGTGGATGTGTGCGGCGCTGATCTGGCCGCGCTCGGCCAGATTGGAAAGGGCCAATGGCACCTGCTCGTCGGCCGTCATGAGTTGGCGCACCCGGTCGTCAAAGCGGCGCATGGCATCGCCCAGCAGGCGTCCCAGGTTGCTGGCGCGCCAATCCTGTGGTGCCCGGGTCGCGGGATGCGGGGTGCGGTGGGGCGTTCTCATGGTGCAGGATGGGTTCGGGAATCTGGCATGGTGCCGTCGTGGCGATATAGTCAATCAAACTGACCAAATTATCTATTTACTTGGAGATATCGAGCCGATAAATTACTGATCAGGCATCCAGGCTGTATCAATCAACAAGGAGTGGAAATCATGGACGCACAGGTCAAGGGCTCGGTCGTTTCAGGCAGTGCCAGTGGGGAAAAAGCCAAGGCGCTGCAGGCGGCGCTGGCGCAGATCGAGAAGCAGTTCGGCAAGGGCACGATCATGCGTCTGGGCGAGGGTGAGGTGATCGAGGACATCCAGGTGGTGTCAACCGGTTCTCTCGGGCTGGACATTGCCCTGGGGGTGGGTGGATTGCCCCGTGGCCGGGTGGTCGAGATCTACGGCCCGGAAAGTTCAGGCAAGACCACACTGACCCTGCAAGTCATCTCCGAGATGCAAAAGCAGGGCGGCACCTGCGCCTTCGTCGATGCCGAACATGCGCTGGACATCCAGTACGCGCAAAAACTGGGTGTCAACCTGCAGGATCTGCTGATCATCCAG
>CAYNWR010000584.1:0-1891 GCA_964400915.1 uncultured Burkholderiaceae bacterium | reverse complement strand
CCGGCCGCCAGCAGTGCGCCGAAATAGATCACGGCCGCCACCAACAAGGTGCCAGCCATGGCCGCGATGCGGCGCAGCGATTGGCCATCGATACCCCATTGAATCCAGGCGCCGGCACCGTCAACCCAGATGAGCCAGATCACCATCAGGGCGTTGGCGGCCAGCACCTGCAACCCAAATGGTCCCCAACCCGCTTGCGGTACATAACGCCTGCTGCGCATGAGCCCGACCAGCAACCAGAGCGCGTTCACCAGGGCCGCCAGAGCGATCGACAAGGTCAGCGCGGCGTGAGCCAGGGAACCGACCAGCAGGGCGTTGAAGGCCTGGGTGACCACCAGCACCACCAAGGCGATTCGCATCGGTGTGCGAGTGTCCTGCTGCGCAAAATAGGCCGGAGCCAGCACCTTCACGGCGATCAGGCCCACCAGCCCGACGCCCCAACCCATCAGCGCACGCGCGGTCTGCCGCACGTCCTCGGCGCTGAAGGCGCCGTGGTGAAACAGGGTGGCCACCAGCGGCTGCGCAAACACCAGCAGCGCGAAGGCACACGGCGTGGCCAGCAACAGGACCAAACGCAGGCCCCAGTCGAGCATGGCTGAGAACTGCGCCGCATCGCCACGGGCCCGCGCCGCCGACAGTTGGGGCAGCAGGACCACGCCCAAAGCGACACCCAGCAACGCACTGGGAAACTCCATCAGGCGGTCGGCATAGGTCACCCAGCTCACGCTGCCCGCCCCGAGGTGCGAGGCGATTTGTGTGTTGATCACCAGCGAAATCGGCGCGACGCCTGCAGCGATCAGCGCTGGCACCATCACCTGGCCGATTCGCCGGCAGGCCGGATCGGCCAGTGCGGCGCGCAGCTGGGTGGTCGAAAACGATGGCCGGGGAAGCATGCCAATGGCGCGCAGTGCCGGAATCTGAAGCGCCAACTGCAGCGCCCCACCCGCCAGGACACCGAAAGCCATCGCATAGATCGGTTCGATCCCCCGGGTGGCGAAATTGGGCGCACCCAACCATGCCGCCGTGATCATGCAAAGGTTCAGCAGCAGCGGCGTTGCCGCCGGTATCGCAAATCGCTTCCAGGTGTTGAGCACACCGGCGGCCAGCGCCACCAGCGACATGAAGGCGATATAGGGGAACATCCAGCGGGTCATCCAGACGGCCGCATCGAAAGCGCCCCCCGGACCCGCCAGCCCACTGGCCAAGGCCCAGACCAGCACCGGCGCGCCCGCAACACCCAGCAGACTCACGGCCAGCAGGGCCCAGACCATCACCGTGGCGACCCGGTCCACGACGATTCGGGTCTGCGCGTCGCCCACCTGCTCGCGGCTGGCGGCCAGGGCGGGCACAAAGGCCTGGCTGAAGGCTCCCTCGGCAAAGAAGCGCCGAAACAGGTTGGGAATTCGAAACGCGACGTTGAAGGCGTCGGTGAGTGCGCTGGCGCCAAACGCCGAGGCGATGAGCAGCTCCCGGATCAGGCCGGTGACGCGTGACGCCAGGGTCAGCAACGAAACGGTGGAAGCGGCTCGAAACAGCGACACGGGGGCAAGTGTAGGGCCTGCCCGGACACGGCCCAATCGGGCAGTTGTGCGAATCGGTTAAAATGGAGAGCTTTGCCGCGATCATCCAATAACACCTGAAGGACCTAAGCACATGGCTGCTGGAAAACCCAAAAAGAAGAATCCGCGCCTGGCGTCGGGCCGCAAACGCGCCCGCCAGGACACCAAACTCAACGCCGCGAACACCTCGCTGCGCTCGCAATACCGCACCGCGGTCAAGAACGTCGAAAAGGCCGTTGCCGCTGGCGATAAGGCGAAGGCGACCGAATTGTTCGGCAAGATGCAAGCCACGGTCGACTCCGTTGCCGACAAGGGCATCTTCCACAAGAACA
>CAYNWR010000583.1:0-1892 GCA_964400915.1 uncultured Burkholderiaceae bacterium | reverse complement strand
TGACGGACTTCCTTCCTTGGGGCCTGTTGCGCCCGGTTAACGTTTCGCGATACGAAACGCAGCACCTGGGGTGTTGCGATGCGCACCAGCCTCATCGTAGAGTGTTTTTCGACCCCCGGCGAAGCCATGATGCATTCGTACGTGGGGCCATTGTGTGTCATTTCAAACGACCATCCATCGCGCTGGGTTGAACACCGGCAGGTTGGTCATTCGATGGGCTCGCTCAGGCACTGAAGCGGGTGCCCGGCCTTCTGGGCTGCGGCCAGCACCTGGTCAACTTTGGTGGCGGCCACGTCCTTGGTGTACACGCCGCAGACACCGCGCCCGTCCAGGTGGATTTTCAGCATGATCTGCGTGGCGGTTTCGCGGTCCTTGCTGAAGAACTCCTGCAGGACGACCACGACAAACTCCATGGGGGTGTAGTCGTCATTCAGCATCACCACCTGATACATCTGCGGCGGCTTGGTGCGCTGCGTGCGGCGTTCCAGAACGACCGAGCCACCGTCGCCGCTGCGCTTGGGAACGGCCTTGCCGGGTGTTGGGGTCGTCGCGTTGCGAATGAGCATCATTGAATTTTATCGACAGCCAAGCGGCACCGTGTGGCGTGGCCGCCACCGGTCTGGACGGCAACAGCCGCAGGATCGGCTCACTCGTAGACCACGGCAGCCTGCCCCTGGTCGGCTTGCGCCCGCCAGGCGCGAAGCGCCAGATCCGTGGGGTAAAAGCGCATGTCCTCGCCCAGCAGCAGGTCGGCTTTGGCACCCTGCCCCGGGCCCGCCCCCGGCCGCAGCAGCGCCAGGCGCACCCGCAAGCCACGCAGGGTGTCGCCGTGCTCGGTGCTTTCCCGTTGGGCCGGAAATTCATTCATCAGACGCTGAACATCCGGCGCGCGACCATTCACGAGCACCTTGAAGTACTGACCAAAGCGACAGCGCGCAGCCGGCAGATCCCACACCTGCTGGACCGCCAGGCGAACGCCGCCGGTCATGCGGTCCTGTTGCACGCGTGCCGAAACCACCACCACTTCGTCGTCCTTCAGCGTGTGGCGGTGCAGTTGCCAGACAGACTCGTCGGCGCTGGCATCGACCGTGAGGGTCTTGTCGTCCAGCCGGAACAAGGCCAGCCGACCACGGCTGACGTTGATGAAGCGCAGTTCGCTGACGATGCCTGCCAGCAGCACGGCCTCGCGCGATTCGACGGCTTCGTCGATGCGCCGCTTGACAAACTGCCGCACCTCGCGCTCGACCTCATCGAACAAATGCCCCGACAGGTAGAAGCCCAGGGCCAGTTTCTCGTGCGAAAGCGTTTCCTTGATGCCCCAGGCACTGGCCTCCACCAGCGGTGGCTCCACCCGCGCCGAGCCGTGACTGGCATCCCCATCCCCATCGAACAAGCCACCCTGGTTGACGTGGGCTTCCTGCGCGGCGGCGTAGTCGAAGGCGCGATCGACCGAGGCGATCAGCGCCGCCCGGTTTCGCTGCAGGCCATCAAAGGCGCCCGCCTTGATCAGGGCCTCGACGCTGCGTTTGTTCACACGCTGGCGGTCGACCCGGGCACAGAAGTCGTACAGCGACCGGTAGGTGCCCCCCGCGTCGCGTTCGCGCACGATGGCATCGATGGCCTGACGCCCGGTGCCCTTGACCGCGCCCAGGCCGTAACGCACCATGCGCTCGGACACGGGTTCGAAATCGTGCAGGCCCCGGTTGATGTCCGGCGGTTCGAACTGAACCCCATGGCGCAGCGCGTCTTCGACAAGCGCCTTGAGCTTGTCGGTGTTGTCCATTTCCACGCTCATGTTGGCGCAATAGAACTCCACCGTGTGATGTGCCTTGAGCCAGCCGGTGTGGTAGGCCAGCAGCGAATACGCCGCGGCGTGCGACTTGTTGAAGCCG